>NZ_VEKZ01000189.1:0-314 GCF_007681465.1 Siminovitchia fortis | reverse complement strand
GGTGAAGTCGTAACAAGGTAGCCGTATCGGAAGGTGCGGCTGGATCACCTCCTTTCTAAGGATTCTATACCAGTCGAGTGCTGGTAAGAAATGACGTTTTCGTTTCGCTCAGTTTTGAGAGGTCAAACTCTCTATTCGTTCTTTGAAAACCAGATAAGCAAGAGAAGAAACAAACCGAGAATCGTTCACCTTATGGATGATCCGTTATGGAGCACCATAAGAAACACAAACCTTTTGCAGGTTGATCTTTTAAAGATTAAGTTACAAAGGGCGCACGGTGGATGCCTTGGCACTAGGAGCCGACGAAGGACGGA
>NZ_VEKZ01000188.1:0-316 GCF_007681465.1 Siminovitchia fortis | reverse complement strand
GAAGGACGGAACGAACACCGATATGCTCCGGGGAGCTGTAAGCAAGCTTGGATCCGGAGATTTCCGAATGGGGAAACCCACTGCCTGTAATGGGGCAGTATCCTGTACTGAATACATAGGTGCAGGAAGGCAGACCCGGGGAACTGAAACATCTTAGTACCCGGAGGAAGAGAAAGAAACATCGATTCCCCCAGTAGCGGCGAGCGAAACGGGAAGAGCCCAAACCGGAAGGCTTGCCTTCCGGGGTTGTAGGACACTCTATACGGAGTTACAAAGGAATGTGGTAGGCGAAGCGGCCTGGAAAGGCCCGCCAGAG
>NZ_VEKZ01000187.1:0-325 GCF_007681465.1 Siminovitchia fortis | reverse complement strand
CCGTCCTTCGTCGGCTCCTAGTGCCAAGGCATCCACCGTGCGCCCTTGATAACTTAATCTTTTCGGCTGACGATAAGCTTCGTATTTCTTCGTCAGCTTCGCTCACTCACATCCTCACGCACTTTAGTGCGCTCCGGTGTTCATTCGCTCGCTTCCTCGAACTACTCGCTTCTCGCCACCCTTGGTTGAGTAGTTCAACCTAAAGGTTTGCGCATTCTCTTATGGAAATTTCCATAAGGTGAACGATTCTCGGTTTGTTTCATCTCTTACTTATCTGGTTTTCAAAGAACGAATAGAGAGTTTGACCTCTCAAAACTGAGCGAAA
>NZ_VEKZ01000186.1:0-341 GCF_007681465.1 Siminovitchia fortis | reverse complement strand
AAAAACTAATACTGGTGGTGAAAGCTTTGAAAAATAGAGGTAAAAAATGCCCTATATGCGGTAACGATAATAACTGTTGCTGCTCCCTCGATAAAAAACTAGGAATTTGCTGGTGCAGCCAGGAATCATTTCCGAAAGGGATATTTCATAAAGTGCCTCGTGAGCATTTATATCAAACATGCATTTGCAAAGATTGCTTAGATAAATTCAAACAGAGCAACTCTTGGTTTACATAATTTAATTACAGGTAATTAAATTACATTCCCTTCTATCCAATCCTCCCGACTTTGACACTTAGAATGAAAAAAAGAGACCAAAAACATTTTGTTAATCTTGTTTTT
>NZ_VEKZ01000185.1:0-346 GCF_007681465.1 Siminovitchia fortis | reverse complement strand
ATTGATTGCCCCTCTTTTGAACGGGCAGATGGAGCCAAAGGAATACTTTGAGCAGTTGGAAGGAAAAATCCATCAGATTCCATACTACGGAGAAAGAACAATCGCAGCCAAAACCATACAGGAGTGGCTTCTTCATTACCGGAGGAACGGTTTTGATGCCTTGAAGCCAAAAAGGCGCTCGGATCGGGGGAATTCCAGAAGACTGTCCCCGGATGATAAGGATCATATTCTGGACATAAGAAAAGAATCCCTCCACATGCCGGTCAGCGTGTTCTATGAACAACTGATCAAGCGGGGAGAGATTCAACAAAATCAAGTATCTTATTCCACTATAAACCGTTTATTG
>NZ_VEKZ01000184.1:0-366 GCF_007681465.1 Siminovitchia fortis | reverse complement strand
CCTGCGACCTTCGGGTTATGAGCCCGACGAGCTGCCAGACTGCTCCACCCCGCGATAATAAAAAAATTGAACTTGTCTTGATTATTATAAAGAAAGGGAAGGGGAAAAGCAAGGATCCCAAGGGATTTTGCGAAAAAAATCGTTTCTTGTTGCAAAAGGGGGTTTTTTTGTATTGCTAAAACTGCTGATTAGGCTAGTTTGGGAGAGAATTACACGAAATTCAAAGGTAATCTGGTCCATGTTTGCAGCTTTATGAGCGGAAATAAATGAGCTATGAGCCGGTATTGGCTTTTTATGATCATGGAACCAACGGGTATGAGCCGAAACAGATGCCATATGATCCCCTTTAATCTCTTTATGGTCGGA
>NZ_VEKZ01000183.1:0-366 GCF_007681465.1 Siminovitchia fortis | reverse complement strand
TTTTTGCGTGCCCAGCAAGCCGTTAATTGCTAGTTGGTGGAAGTCCAACCTGAGTAAGTGCCAAGACGCTCAGTAGCTGACAGGCAACTGGTGGAGAAATCCTAAGGTTGAAGCCCTGTGACAAAGTAACTCATTCGTGAGTGCGAGCAACCTAACAGGTTGTAACATAAAGTGAATCCTGCCGCCTCGTCAGTTACAACCCTCAGCAGAGGACAAAGGGAAGTTGAGCCTCGGGAATACAGGCGAAAACCATGGAAGGTGTGAGGAACTTGGAAACAGCACCGAAGAATCCCTCGGGGTAGGGGGAGCGACATGTTAGGAAAGTAGTTAACGGAACTGGGGATGCCCTCCTCGGTCACTTTCATG
>NZ_VEKZ01000182.1:0-370 GCF_007681465.1 Siminovitchia fortis | reverse complement strand
AATTGAGCTATTCTTTAAATGGCTCAAACAGCACGTAGAGATCAAACACTTTTATGGCATGAGCGAAACTGCCATTCAAAATCAAATTTTCCTTGCGCTCATTGCTTATTGTCTAAATGTCCTTATCCAGTTGGAGACAAAGAGCAAGAAATCTTTACTCCGGATCAGCCGCTGGTTAAAGAAAACTCTTTGGAAACCTGCATATGTCTGGATACGAAGATTTGATGGAAGATCTAGCCCGTAAATACATACACTGTCGTAGCTGCCAATAGTTTAATTGTATAATTTTTCCAAATGGGCAAACCACCTTTTATTCAAGCTTTGTCTTTTTGGCAAAAATTCGCGAAGATTTATAAATTGAATATTCCAA
>NZ_VEKZ01000181.1:0-420 GCF_007681465.1 Siminovitchia fortis | reverse complement strand
CGACAGGAGATATGCCTATCTTTCGTGGGTTTCATCACGACAAAGGTTATATCTTTCTCATTTAGAATCCAATACTGGAAATGTGTTTTTCACCTAAAGAGCGCATTTTTTCTTCAAACGATTGATACATCTCATAGAACGTATGAAATTCATTTAAGCATTTTTGCCGATCTACTTTATCAAGCGTTTCGTTTACATTCTTAATGAGCCAGGCTGAGAAAATATCCCGCTGGATTTTTCGTCCGCAGGGAAGTGCATGGAAACGGAGGGATAATGGCTTTTTCGCATACACATCCCCGATCGGACAATATTGACTGGCCTTTACAGTCCAGGTGTTGACATAAATCAATTGTCTGCCTTGGTATTTCAGTTTCCGGTCAAGTATCTCTAAAAAGGCGGCAGGTGCTTTGATCCCCATTC
>NZ_VEKZ01000180.1:0-424 GCF_007681465.1 Siminovitchia fortis | reverse complement strand
CTGCACTTGGAACGCTCTCCTACCATTGCCAAAGCAATCCGCAGCTTCGGTGATACGTTTAGCCCCGGTACATTTTCGGCGCAGAGTCACTCGACCAGTGAGCTATTACGCACTCTTTGAATGGTGGCTGCTTCTAAGCCAACATCCTGGTTGTCTAAGCAACTCCACATCCTTTTCCACTTAACGTATACTTGGGGACCTTAGCTGGCGGTCTGGGTTGTTTCCCTCTCGACTACGGATCTTATCACTCGCAGTCTGACTCCCAAGGATGAGTATCCGGCATTCGGAGTTTGTCT
The DNA here is from genome assembly GCF_007681465.1 of Siminovitchia fortis. Taxonomy (NCBI): domain Bacteria; kingdom Bacillati; phylum Bacillota; class Bacilli; order Caryophanales; family Bacillaceae; genus Siminovitchia; species Siminovitchia fortis. The sequence goes on along the minus strand of NZ_VEKZ01000180.1, from coordinate 128 downwards.
GAATTCGGTAACCCGATGAGGGCCCCTAGTCCAAACAGTGCTCTACCTCCGGTACTCTTGCCTTGAGGCTAGCCCTAAAGCTATTTCGGAGAGAACCAGCTATCTCCAGGTTCGATTGGAATTTCACC
>NZ_VEKZ01000017.1:0-66474 GCF_007681465.1 Siminovitchia fortis | reverse complement strand
ATCCTTTATCTCGTCGGAGGCACTCCAGTCTGTACGTCGATGGGCAAGGCGCTTGCGCTTTTCCTAGTCATTCGATGAAAACATATATTTTTTATAGTGGTAGCGTATGGACATGATAATTCCAATCGCAAGCATATTCGAAAGCAGCGAGCTTCCCCCGTAGCTGATGAAAGGAAGCGGGATCCCTGTAATCGGAAGCAGTCCAATCGTCATGCCGATGTTCTGGAACACGTGAAAGGCGATCATCGAGATGACACCTACACAAATATAGGAATAGAATGGATTTTTCGTATCCAATCCGACTCTTGTAATCTGATAAATCAATAAGAAAAAGAGACTGATGACGATGCTTCCGCCGATAAACCCGAACTCTTCCCCAAGCGTGCTGAAAATAAAGTCCGAATGGCTTTCCGGCATGTAAACTTCCCTGTTTCCGAATCCTTTTCCGCTCGTCATTCCCGATCCGATCGCAAGGAGCGACTTCACAAGCTGGAAGCCTTCATTCGACTGATACGTGTAAGGGTCAAGCCAGGAATAAATCCGTTTGAATTGGTACTGCTTGACGCCAAGGAACTTTAAATACTGCGGCATTTTGATCGCTATATAGAGGACCGTTCCCCCAAACAGGGAAACACCTGTAAAGATTGGGACAAGCAGCTTCCAAGTGATTCCGGATACGAGAACCATTCCGAGAAAAATAGCCAGGAATACGAGCGAAGTTCCGAGGTCCGGCTGCTTTAAAATAAATGCCACAGGAACCGCTGTAGCAATTCCAAGCTTCACCAATAGCCAAAAGTCCGTTTTCGTCGTTTTATGGATGAATTTCACGTGGTGATCCGTCGCAATTCTGGCCAGCGCCAATATCGTAAATACCTTCATAAATTCCGACGGCTGAATGGCTCCGACTTTTGGAATGAAAAACCAGCTTTGCGCTCCGTTTACTTTCCTCGTAAAATCAATATTTTCCGGTGAAAGAAATAAGATAATAAGCATAACAAGACCGATTCCATATAAATACCAGGAAATCTTTCTCATCTGTTCAGAATCAAATTGTATGACAAAAGCAGCCGCAACCGAGCCTATTGTATACCACATGATCTGCTGCAGGACGAAGTTTTGTTTATATTGGCCTGTTGTCTGGGCGCTGTAAATAATGATTAAGCTTGCGATCATCATTAACATCAAGGTTAAAATGATCCCATAGTCAATTTTGGGTATTTGTTTTCTCTGTGAGGTCATTCCGCTATCTCCTCTTTAATCAAAAAATCACGTTGTAACCATCTTAACATTATACTGAATGATGGATGATTTAAAAAGGAGCAAATTATGTCCATTTCGGATACAGTCAAAAATTGTCATCTTAAAGAAAAGCGCAAGCGCCCTGATTAGCCCCGACAAGCACAAGACGATTCCCGAGGAGGCAGTTCGTAAGCGAACAGGGAAGCGGCTTGGGACCTCGAGGGGCTAGGTGCTGGACGCTGGACATTACATAACCTTTGTTCGAAGAGAAAATTCGGTAAAATTTTATACTTATCTTTTAAAAAGAAAGGCAGCCGCTTGGGCTGCCTCCTTCAATTACTGTAAAAATGTTTGCGGATGTTCCTGCTGCCCCCCGAATAGCGGAGGCTGCGGTACGATTTGATACATGCTGCTGACCATCTGGATGTCTTCCTGCGGAGCAGGGGAAAGCGGGTAGTAGCCCTTTTGGGCCATATATTGCCATACATCGTATGAATGCCTGCTGCTGTTTAGAAAAGCGTTCTCCAGGAAAGTCCTTAATTCAGGGTTGGCGCATTCCAATACGGAGCTTGCATAGTTCTTTGCCGCTGCCTTCTGGTTGAGCAGATAAGCCAAGGCAATTTCACGGTCCGTATGCGTGGTCGCATCCGTTCTTGGGGCTGATGCGCTCACTATTTGCGGCGGCTCCGTGTAATTAGCCAATCTCCCCTTCAACTCATCGGGCTGAAATTTCGTTATATCCGGGGTAGAGGCACTTTGGACAAACTCCACCTTCATGTTGTAGTCAGCGATATGTTTGGGGTAATGCCTTTGGAGCATTGATTTCAGTTCCGGGTCCTGAGCCTGATTGATAAACGCCCCCAGACAAGTGACCGTATTATAACAGCTTGCAATCAATTCTGTCAGATCGCGAAATTCATGCGCAGCCAATTGCATCGTCTTTTCACCTCCATCTGTCTGCTCTTATTTTTGTTTAACGCGCCGGTTTTATTCGTGCGTGTTAAAAAGTCGTGAAGTAGAACACCTTTTGCAAAAAATAAACAACTCGCTGCCCAAAGGTCAGCGGACTTACATTTTCCTTCAGATCGACAGTGAATTGCCCATCTTCGTTCGTCCATTGCCTTTTAAAATAATGGTCCAGCTCTTTTGCAAGCCGGGAATTGACGGGAGTTTCTATATATACGTTTGTTTCAAGATTGAAGTTATCCAGATTTCTTGCGGTGAAATTGGTTGAGCCTCCAGTGATGAGCACTTTGTCTTTTTTCTTAATATACAGGAGCTTCGTATGATATTGTTCCTGCCCTGTGTTGTACCAGCGAATTTTTATTCGGCTGTCCGTTTCTTCATCAAGCTCCTGTGCAACAGGCTTATTTGGGAGGCCCGTTTTTTGGGAACCGAATGCATTTTCATTTGGGTCAAGGATGATTTTTATATGTACCCCTCGCTTATCCGCATCAAGCAGAGCATCGATTACTTTTCTCTCTGCCAAATAAAACATGGAAAGCCATAACTCGTCCCCTTTACCTGTTGAATTGATGGATGATAATGTTTTCTCCAATACCTTTCCTTCCGTAATGAGCTGAACCTTATTGTTCCCTGATGAACTTTCATTGCCGCCGTAGCGGGGAAGCTTCTTGCCTCCCGCAAGATTAGCAGCTGCCTGCTCGGATTCAAGCAAATCCCCGACGATCGGGCCGTCAATCCGGAATCCGATATTCGAATGAAAGGCACTGGCATCATGGGGATTTCCCGACAGGATGAGAGCTGTTTTTTCCGTAGCCACTGTCTTTCGGTGGTTGGCTTTGATATTCAGAAGCTTCAGGTAAGACCGTCCTGTCATGTTGGGCGCATCATCAGCCATGGCATTGGGGAAAATTCCCTTTCCCTCCTGGCCGAACCATTGAAAAAACATTCTCCAGACCGCTGTATACAAAGGGTTTGAATCCCTGAGAGGATCAACGTCAGTCATCAGGACGTCAATCCCATTTTTCTTCAAGTTTTCAAACTGCCAATTTTTGTGGGAATTATAAGAAGTATTGATTTCATCGGTTATAAGAACAATTTGAATATTGGGGTTTTCCCTTTTCTTTGCGATCAATTTTTCAGTAAGGGTGGAGCTGAGCGGCGGGAACTTCTGGTCATGATCGTAATAATCGTTATATAAAAAGAAATCAAGAACAATAAATTCCTCTGCATCCTCTATAGCTTCAAAGACGGCCTTGAACATATGCTGGTCTGTTTTTTCATGATTCCCGTCCTTGTATGTCAAATCATATAAAAAGGAAATGGATCCGTCAGGCACTTGATGCACCTTTCCTTCAAAGGGGACTCCTACCGGAAGAGACTTTGTTGATTCGTAATAGATGACCGAAAAAAACACACATAAAAAAAGGGCCAAAGTGCCGATCAGCCATCTTTTCATTTTCCGCTTTCTCATACAAACCACCCCGGTGAGGACTTATTTACCCTTTACTTTCCCTATCCCGTTTTCACAAAACTTGCTGCCTTCTTTTACCAAAAAAGGAATAGTTTTAATTGCCAGTGACCGGGTAAACATAAGACAAGCAAGCCTTACCACGAAGGGAAGTGAAACGAATGCTTTGGACAATCATTGGTATATTGCTTGTATTATGGATTCTGGGCCTTGTTGCAAAGGTCGGCGGCGCACTCATTCACATTCTGCTCGTTGCGGCTGTCATCATCTTTATCATTAATCTGGTTACGGGGAGAAATAAAACGGGTTAAAACAAAGACCGCTCCGAAAATCGGAGCGGTCTTCCTATTTAAATTTCAGCAGCATATCTGCATGAGGAATTCCCTCGTCCAAGTATACTTCCGAAATTTTCTCAAATCCGAGCGAACCATAAAAAGACAGCAAATATTCCTGGGCCTGAAGCCTGACCACCTTTTCTTTCAGCTCTTCACGAATAAAGTCAAGAGCCCTTTTCATTAATTCAACGGCTAAGCCGCGTCCTCTATATGACTCCTTTACTAATACTCTTCCTATCGATAGTTCCGGATACGCCGTACCTGATGGCAATATTCGCGCATAGGCTGCAATTTCCTTTCCATCGCAGGCATATATATGGTATGAAGACTGATCAAAATTATCAAGCTCCCTGTAGGCACATTGCTGTTCCACAACAAAAATGTCCACGCGCTCCCGCAATATGGCATATAGCTCATTAGTTGTCAATTCATCAAATGTCTTTATTTTCCAATTCATTCGCAATCGTCCCTCTTCATGTCAATTTTTTTGAATGATTATAGCATGATTCTTTTTAGATTTGCGAAGTATTTTTGCCCGCATTTTTGTCCAAGGGCTTTATTTTGATGAGATTCTGGTATATAATTTTGAAAATAACGCCAATTTAAAATCCATCATATTTTTGCTAAAAAAAGCATATTTTACTATGACTGAACGCCTATCAACCTCCCTTCGACATCGTTCAACAGCACTAGGAATAGACCATAAGGCTCATGTTTTCTAATAAAAAGATTGATATAGTAATAGATACAATTACCTGAATACCGCCAATTTTTCTACAGAGGCCATATACTCAAGGACGGTGATCTGACATGACAACATTACTAGATGTAAAAAATTTAAAAACTCATTTCTTTACAAATAAAAAAGTGATACCTGCAGTGGACGGAGTCGACATCAACATTCATAAAGGAGAAACCGTTGCGCTGGTCGGGGAGTCCGGATCCGGAAAAAGCATCACTTCCCTCTCCATTATGAGATTAGTTCCAAGCCCCCCGGGGGAAATCGTAGACGGCAGCATTTTTTTTGACGGGACCGATTTGGCAACGCTTCCAGAAGAAGAGATGTACCGTATCCGCGGAAATGATATATCTATGATATTTCAGGAGCCGATGACCTCTTTAAACCCCGTTTTGACAATCGGCGAGCAAATCACAGAAGTGCTGATCTATCACAAGAAACTATCCAAAAAGGAAGCAGCCAGAAAGGCAATCGACCTGCTGAAAATGGTGGGATTTTCCCGTCCCAAAGAAATGCTTGATGATTATCCGCACAGGCTTTCGGGCGGGATGAGACAACGTGTCATGATTGCCATTGCCATGAGCTGCAATCCGAAGCTGCTCATCGCCGATGAACCTACAACCGCACTGGATGTGACAATCCAGGCTCAAATCCTTGACTTGATGAAAGATTTGAGCAAACAGTTTCATACCTCCATCCTATTAATAACCCATGACCTTGGTGTCGTTTCCGAGATCGCCGACAAAGTACTTGTCATGTATTGCGGTCAAGTTGTAGAGGAAGCTCAGGTTGATGACTTGTTCAATGAACCTTTGCATCCATATACTGTCGGTCTGATGAATTCAATCCCATCCATCGATGATGATGCCGAAAGGCTTGTGGCCATCCAGGGCAACGTTCCCTCACCGGAGCATTATCCGAAAGGGTGCCGTTTTGCCTCCCGCTGCCCGCATGCGTTTGACCGCTGCCTCCAGGAAGTTCCCGGATTGCTGACAGTCGAAAGCTCCCGGTCAGTGCGCTGCTTTTTATATGCAAAAGAGGAGGCCCGATCATGACAACAACCTTGGAAAAGCAGAAAAAACTGAACGAAAATGAAACGGAGTACATGCTCGAAGCCGTTAATTTGGCCAAGCATTTTCCAATCAAATCAGGGATCTTTCAAAGGGCCACCGGGCACATCAAGGCAGTCGACGGCATCTCTCTTTTTGTAAATAAAGGGGAAACATTGGGGATTGTCGGTGAATCGGGCTGCGGCAAGTCGACGGCCGGACGGACATTCATCCGATTGTATGAACCGACTGAAGGAAAAGTCCTTTTTAAAGGCAGGGACATTTCCCATCTGCCTGAAAGTATGCTCGGCCGCACAGTCAGAAAAAATATTCAAATGATTTTTCAGGATCCGTATGCTTCCATGAACCCGCGGAAAACATTGAAATCTATTTTAAGCGAGCCGCTCATTACCCATCATTTATATGACCGAAAAGGCCGCGACGAGAAAATTGCCGAGCTTCTGGAACGTGTCGGTTTCAATCCATCATTCATCAACCGGTATCCGCATGAGTTTTCCGGCGGACAGCGCCAGCGTATCGGGATAGCCCGCGCCCTGGCCCTTCAACCGGAGTTGATTATAGCGGACGAGGCCGTTTCGGCACTGGATGTCTCCATCCAGGCACAGATCATCAACTTAATGGAGGATCTGCAGGAAGAGTTCGGCCTTACTTACATTTTTATATCACATGATTTAAGCGTTGTCCGCCATATAAGTGACCGGGTCGCCGTCATGTACCTGGGAAAAATCATGGAATTTGCAAGAAAAAAAGATTTATATGAGGACCCTCTTCATCCATATACGAAGGCACTCCTATCTGCCGTTCCTGTGCCAAGAAAACGCGGAGTGGAGAAGCGGGAAAGAATTATTTTAAAAGGGGATCTGCCAAGCCCGGCCAACCCGCCTGCAGGCTGTGTCTTCCATACCCGCTGTCCGGCGGCGATGGATGTGTGCAAAGTAGTCACTCCAGAATTCAAAGAGATGAAAAAGGAGCATTATGTTGCCTGCCATTTATACCAGTGAGGGCAGTCGACGACACTTGAAAGGGGTGATTCATGGCGGAGTGGTCAATCGTTCATTTGAATACCAAAAAATTCTTTAATGGGGGGCATGACAATGAGAAAACCGGCTTGGTTAATATTGTGCATGATGCTTGTTCTTTCGTTGTTTCTCGCTGCATGCAGCGGCGGGGATAAAACGGCTACGGACGGGGACAAATCAAAGGAAGAGGATAAAGCGGCCGAAAATAAAGAACCGGTGGATGGCGGAGACCTTGTCATGGGTTATGGCGGCTCACCTACTCTGTTTAACTCGCTTTATTCGGATGATAATGTGAGCGGAGACGTCGAAGATTTGATTTTTGATGGCCTTGTCGGCTCAAATAAGGAGGATTTCACTCCCAACACAGATGAGCTGGCCGAGAGTGTCGAAGAATCCGAGGATGGATTGACATATACAGTGAAATTGAAAGAAGGCATCAAATTCCACGACGGGGAAGATTTGACTGCCGATGATGTCGTTTTCACTTACAACATACCACTGCATAAAGACTATGACGGGCCGCGCAAATCTAATTTCGAAGCATTGGAAAGTGTTGAAAAAGTTGATGACTTAACCGTTAAATTCCATATGAAAAAAAAGGATGCACAATTCCATACTGTCGGCTTGAGCTATAAAATTTTACCGGAGCATATTTTGAAAGACGTCCCTGTGGCCGAACTTGGAGACCATGAATTCAATACAAAAAATCCAATCGGTACGGGCCCATTCAAATTTGTGGAATGGAAGGACGGCGAATACTTAAAAGTTGAAGCCTTCGATGATTACTACCAGGGCCGTCCGCATTTGGATACGATCACACTGAAATTTGTGCCGGATGCAAATGCCATGCTGACACAGCTCCAAAACCGTGACATCGACTTCTGGGACGCCGTTCCGCCTTCAGACATTGAAACGGTGAAATCTTTCCAAGATGAGATTGGAATCAAAGTGGAAGAAGGATTGGCCCTTCAATATAATTTCTTTGCCGGCAACTTAAGAAATGACTTGTTCAAGGATAAAGAGGTGCGCCAGGCGATCACACATGCGATTGACCGCGAGACAATCGTAAATGAAATAGTGGAAGGCTACGGGGAGGTGGCCCATGTTCCGGAAAGCCCATTAAGCTGGGCATATAATGAGGATGTGCCGCATTTTGACTATGATCCGGAAAAAGCGAAGAAAATGCTTGCAGATGCCGGCTGGAAGCCCGGAAGTGACGGCATTCTTGAAAAGGACGGCAAGAAATTCTCATTTGAAGTGAAAACAAACCAAGGAAATAAAGCCAGAGAAGACATTGTTGTATTATTGCAGGAACAGTTGAAGGAAGTGGGCATTGAAGCGAAGCCGAAGGTTGTGGAGTTCAGCTCACTGATTGCGGATATTGATCCGGGAGTCTGGAATTTTGACGCAATCGTCCTTGGCTGGTCGCTTGCTACAGATCCGGACCCAAGCGGGATTTACCACACGAAAGAAATTGAGAAAGGGCTCAACTTTACAGGCTATTCGAATCCGGAGCTTGATAAATTGATGGATGAGCAGCTTCAAGAGTTAGACCAGGAAAAACGGAAAGAAATGCTCGGTGAAATCCAGAAAAAGCTCGCAGAAGACCAGCCGTACACTTACCTTTATTATCCGACCGAGTTCCGGGCAATGCCTGCTGAATTGGAAGGGTATGAATTCCACGCAAAAAATACGATTTACAAGCCTCACCAGTGGTGGCTGAACAAATAACAGGCATGCCCGACGATATGGGGAATGGACGCCATTTCCCATATCGTTCTATTATAAAATGCATCAGCAGCGGAAGGAGCATAGTGAATGATTTCTTATATTATTCGGCGGGTTCTCATGGCAATCCCTTTATTGCTCGGGATCACCATTCTATCATTTGCCATTATCAAAGCCGCTCCCGGAGGGCCGACATCTTTGTTGATGGATCCGAGCACAAAGCCGGAGGACAGGGCAAAGCTTGAAGAAAAATATGGTTTGAATGACCCTCTTTATGTTCAGTATGGGAAATGGCTTGGGAATATGGCCAAGGGGGACTTTGGTACGTCTTTGATCCGGAGGGGTGTCCCAGTCAGCGAAATGGTTTTAAACAGGCTTCCAAATACCCTGTTGCTTATGGCAACCTCCACCATATTAGCATTCCTCATTGCCGTGCCGCTCGGTATTTTTTCCGCTATGAGACCGTATACCAAACTGGATTATACAGTCACAGTCGGCTCTTTTCTTGGCGTAGCCACTCCAAATTTTTGGCTTGGAATCATGTTGATTATTATTTTTGGTGTACAGCTTGGGTGGTTTCCTACAGGCGGGGTCGCAACGCTGAACGCCCCATTTAGCATATGGGACAGGCTTCACCATCTGATCATGCCTGCCTTTGTATTGGCCGCTGCAGATATGGCCGCTTTGACCCGCTACACGCGTTCCAGTATGATGGAGGTCTTGCAGCAGGATTATATCCGGACGGCCAAATCGAAAGGGTTCAAAGAACGAACAGTAGTGTTGAAGCATGGGTTACGCAACGGAATGATTCCAATTATCACCATGTTTGGCCTGATGCTCCCGAATTTCATTGCAGGAGCGGCCATCACCGAATCGGTTTTCAGCTGGCCGGGCATCGGGAGATTATTTATTGAATCTGCGTTTACTCGTGATTACCCTGTTATCATGGCAGTGACTGTCTTGACAGCTGTATTTGTCGTCATCGGAAACTTATTGGCGGATATTTTATATGCTATTTTTGATCCGCGGATTGAGTATTAAGGGGGGAATGATATGGCACAAATAAACTATGAACCGGCATACAACAACTTGAATATGAACCCCGAAATCAAAGAAAAACCGGAAACACTCACCAGAATATTCATCCGCAAATTTATAAAAAACAAATTGGCCGTATTCGGCGCGATCGTCCTTTTTATCATCATACTTTCCGCGCTGCTCGCTCCCTGGATTGCCCCGTATGATCCCGGAGCGACCAGCCTGGCCAATAAGCTGGCGCCTCCCAGTTCAGAAAATTGGCTTGGCACAGATCGATTCGGGCGCGACATCTTTTCCCGACTTTTGTATGGGGGAAGAATTTCCCTTCTTGTGGGTTTTGGATCCGTAGCGGGGGCCTTGATCATAGGAACAACTATCGGCGCCATTGCCGGCTATTACGGTGGACTGGTTGATGCATTATTAATGAGATTTGTCGATATCATTATTTCCATTCCATCGATATTCCTGCTAATTACGATCGTGACGATTTTTCAGCCAAGCGTGAACAAGCTCATCCTTGTAATGGCCATCACCTCATGGACCACCACTGCCAGAATTGTACGGGGGGAATTTTTAACATTAAGAACGAGGGAGTTTGTGCTCGCCTCGAGGACGATTGGGACAAGGCCCGTAAAAATCATCTTTAGCCATATATTGCCGAATGCCATGGGCCCTATTATTGTTACAGCCACCTTGCTTGTCGGTACTGTCATCCTGACAGAAGCCGCTTTAAGCTATCTGGGGCTCGGCGTCCAGCCGCCTACACCGAGCTGGGGAAATATGCTGGAGGATGCCCAGAACTTTACCGTTCTGCTGAAAGCGCCATGGTACCCCGCATTTCCGGGACTGTTGATCTTAATTACGGTCCTGTGCTTTAACTTTGTGGGAGACGGTTTAAGGGATGCTTTGGACCCGAAGGGGGATTAGAAAAGCGGAGGTGCCTGTCCATCGACGTACAGACTGGAGCGACTCCGACGAGATAAAGGAAACACGCAAAGCGAAGCGGAGCGATGTTGACTTATCGTAGGAGGAGGAGTGAAGTCAGCTAGTCGATAGGCACCGAAGCTGGACACTAGAAAAGCGGGGGGCGGCTGATTAGGGGCGACAAGCGCTGGCCGCCTCAAAGCGCCACATCCTCGAAAAAGCTTACGCTTTTCCTTCGTACGATGTAATGCTGCCGTAGCTTTCCTTGTCCTGTGGCTTCGGTGGCACTAGGACGTCCTGTCCGTCGGAGGGCGAGCGGGTGAAGTCGTTCTTTGACTTCATCTGCTTGACCGAAGCGACCTCGAGCCCCTGCCGCCCGGAGCTAGACATTAGAAAGCGAAAGCAGATAGCCGTTAAGACCGTGCCCATTTATATTCATCCAAAGAAAAAAGCCGGGATTAATTACCCTCGGCTTTTTTCTTTTCCGGTTCTTGTGTCTTGCCCTTATTTATGGAAGGCTCTGTCTGGGCCGGTTCGTTTTTTTCCAGATCACTTACATCTGTTCCCATGCCTCTTAAAAATTCCAGAAGCATAGTGATCGAACGGTTGATTTCAGGATCTCTTAATGCACGCGCCATGCCAAGATAGCTTGTTTTTTCCGATTCTTTATCTTCTATCTCCGCAACTCTCGCGATTCCTGCATTTAATTTTAATAAAATCGGTTCCAGCTGGGTCACGTTGATCATTCCGATTGTCCCCAAAAGCAGAAGGAGGTTTTTAAGGGAATTTTTATTTTCAGGCATGTTCGCTAAGTTAACCGCAATGTCCATGACCTTATCACCTTGTCCCAGCAGCCCTTTGGCTATATCGAGAATCCCCCTATGTTTCAGGTGGCCGATGACTTCCAAAACGTCCAATATCGAGTCCTTATTGGCCAAAAGGGCATCTTCGATTTCCATCATATCCTGCCTTCTTTGAGCTTCCTCATCCATTGGCTTGAATTGAATGTTTTTAATTGGTTCAGCCATTCGTCTTCAGCCCCTTCCTTTTTACAAGGTCACCAGGAAAGACATAGTCGTGCCTTGCCCATTTTCTCTCGACCTCCACACCTTTTTGTGGATTCGGATTTCCAAAACGGTGATTGATTCTTGGAAGCGGGTCTTCCCCCTTCTCCTCGACTATTTCCATTTTGACCATGATATCTTTATATGCCGGGGTATCCGTATCTTTATCGGCGAAACTGCTCGTCAACAGGTTGATAGCCGCATTTCCTGCATCATTCATCGGAAGGTATACTTCCTTACCTTTCACGCGGTCCGTCACATGGCATTTGACGACCGCCTGGCCATACGGAGATATAAGCCTGACAAGAGTTCCGCTGACCAATCTTCTTTCTTTCGCAAGCTCGGGGGAAACTTCAAGGAAAACACTTGGCGTTTTTGAAGATATCCCCTTGGAGCGGTATGTGAGATTCCCTTCATGAAAGTGTTCCAGCAAGCGCCCGTTGTTAAGATGGATGTCGTATTTCTCCTCATACTCAAGCGGCGTTGTCCATTTGACCGGGAACAGCCTCGCTTTTTTATCCGGGAACGGGAAACCGTCTGTGAAAAGAAGCGGTGAATCCGTGCCGTCTTCTTTTACAGGCCATTGAAGCGTGTTATACCCTTCAAGCAATTCATACCTTACCCCTGCAAACAGAGGTGCAAGCTTTGCCGCTTCTTCCATGATTTCGCTCGGATGTTCATATTTCCAATCAGCACCAAGTTTGTTGGCAATGGCCATGATGATTTGCCAGTCGGGCTTTGAATCACCAAGCGGTTCAAATACCTGATAAAGCCGTTGGAAACGCCTTTCCGTGTTTGTAAAAGTCCCTTCTTTTTCAAGGCTTGGAGAAGCAGGCAAAATGACATCGGCGTATTCGGCTGTTTTTGAAAAGAAAATATCCTGGACAACGAAGAAATCAAGTTTTTCAAACCCTGCCCTGACGTAGTTGACGTTGGAATCGACAAGGGCCATTTCTTCACCCTTTAAATACAAGGCCCTTAGTGTGCCGTCATGCATCGCATCAACCATATCATGGTTGTTTAATCCCGGATGCTCAGGAACTTCTGTGCCCCAGGCTTCGGAATATTTGGCCCGCACTTCCTTGTCAGCCACTTTTTCATAACCCGGGAATCTGTCCGGCATGCTGCCAAAATCGCTTGCTCCCTGCACATTATTGTGGCCGCGGAGCGGATAGGAGCCGGTTCCCGGACGTCCGTAATTTCCTGTCACAAGCAAAAGGTTGGAAATCGCTGTGCTCGTATCGCTTCCGCCCATCTGCTGTGTAACACCCATCGCCCAAAGCACTGCCAGGCTTTCAGAGCCGTGGATCATTTCAGCAATTCGGATCATGTCGTCTCTGGAAATCCCTGTTACCTGTTCGGCATGTTCCAATGTAAATTCTTCCAGGCTTTTATAGTATTCATCAAAGCCATTCACTTTTTCATCGATAAAATCCTTATCCGCCCAGCCTTGGTCAATGATATATTTTGTTACGGCCGACAGCCATACGAGATCCGAGGACGGTTCCGGTTTAATGAACAGATCAGCCCTTTGGGCCATCTCATGTTCTCTCAGATCGGAAACAACAAGTTTTTGCCCTTTTAGCTTATGTGAGCGCTTGACCCTTGTGGCCAATACAGGATGTGACTCGGCGGTGTTTGATCCGATGATCAGCACCATTTCCGCCTGCTCGATATCCGTGATGGAGCCGGAGTCCCCGCCATAGCCAACTGTCCGGAATAATCCCATCGTGGCAGGAGACTGGCAGTACCTTGAGCAGTTGTCGATATTGTTTGTTCCGATGACACCTCTGGCCAGCTTCTGCATTAAATAGGACTCTTCATTTGTACATTTGGAAGAACTGATAAAACCCAACGCATGAGGGCCGGATTCCTCCTTGATTTCGGTCATTTTTTTGGCGATCAGGTCAAGGGCCTCGTCCCACTCCGCTTCGCGGAACACCTCTCCTTCACGGATGAGGGGTTTCGTCAGACGGTCTTCGCTGTTGACAAAATCCCAGCCGAATTTTCCTTTGACGCATGTGGAGATGCCATTGGCCGGCGCCTCGGCATTCGGCTCCACTTTTAAAATCTTTCTGCCTTTGGTCCAAATGTCGAAGCTGCAGCCTACACCGCAATAGGTACAGACTGTTTTCGTCTTTTTGATCCGTTCTTCCCTCATGGCGGCTTCCATATCCGAAATGGCAAGGATTGAGCCGTAACCCGTTTCTATATCCTTTGTCAAGTCAATCATCGGACGCAAAGTTTCCCGCTTGAGTCCGGTCAAATATCCGGCTTCTCCGAGCATCCCTTTTTCCATCATGGCATTGCACGGACAGACTGTTGAGCAATGTCCGCATGAAACGCAGGATGATTCGTTGATGGGAACATCATTGTCCCAGATGACCCGCGGATGCTCCCTTTCCCAATCAATCGAAAGCGTTTCGGTCACCTGCACGTTTTGGCATGCCTCCACGCAGCGGCCGCATAGGATGCACTGGTCGGGGTCATACCGGTAAAAAGGGTGGGAGTTGTCCACTTCGTACGGCTTTGGCTCAAAGGGGATGCTTTGGTGGTTGATCTTCATCTCTTTTACAGTGTTATGTACCTCGCAAGTGCCATTATTGTAATCGCAGACAGTGCAATACAACTCGTGATTGTGCAAAATTTGATCCATCGCAATGACCTGTGCTTCTTTGACTTCTTTCGTTCCCGTCTCTACGATATCACCGCTTTTAATCTCCGTTGAGCAGGAACGGACGAACTCTCCGTTCACCTTCACAATACAAGTGTCGCAAGTTTCAATCGCACCCAGGCTCGGGTGAAAACAAACATCCGGAACAGAAACATCAAGCGCTTTCAATGTTTCCATAACGGTGCCCGTTCCTTTAACCTTTATCCGTTCACCATCAATCGTCACCTTATATTCCGATGCCAAATCCAACTCTCCCTTCCTAATCATTTGAAAGTTCTGATTACAATAAAGTCTACCATTTAAAGGTGTATTTTTCAAAGAAACGTTAATGGGTCACATACAGATTTACCCTTTTCAGTTGGTTATAAACAATAAAAAAAGGAGCCTCCCCCCACTTTTGCAAATGGAGAAAAACCCCCTTAACCCCGCAATTCCAATAAGTCTTCTGCCTGGCTTTCACTTATATCTTTGATTAAAGACAGTTCGCTTCCAACCAACCGCTTTGCATTGTTAAGCATCTGTTTTTCGCTGCCGTTAAGCGGTTTTTCCTTATTCCGGTACAAGAGGTCACTCACCACTTCAAGGCCGGCCTCAAACTCTCCCGTCTTGATTTTCTCCATGTTTGAACTGTACCTTTGTTTCCATGGCAGTGTGCAATCAAACTCGGCATGATAATAATCCTGGAGTATTTCCTTAGCTGCCTGTTGATCTACAATTAAGCGCAAACCGGCTTTTGATGCTTTTTTCAAAGGCAGCATTACATCCATATGACTGCTGGGAATGGTGATTAAACAATAGCTTTCCATTTCCCCGCGAAAATCTTTCTCCTCAATGGCTGTCACAATACCTGCTCCGTGCATCGGATAAAAAACTTTATCACCTACTTGGAACAAATTGTCCACCTCCAAATTTACTCACATGTTAATTATATCACAAATAAGTAAAATTGGAAAATTTATATATTTTAACATCCATTATATGTTCAGTCAATACTTTTTTGGAAAAAATGGCGGTTTTTTTGGACAAAACATGCATTTTGTTACATTAATAAAAGACCAAAAAAAGCTCCCTTCTTTTAAGGAAGCCTTTCTGCATACTTCTCTATAGTTTCCGCTATTTCTTTCAATGGAATAGGCGGCTTTTTCTTCACAATTGCAAGGGCAAATTCTTCCGCCCCTTCCTCATCGATCCTCAAGCGGTAGCCATTCACCCATAAAAACTGATATAACGCGGCAAATCCTGTGCCCTTATTCCCGACGGCGAAAGCGTGATTCTTGGCGATACTTTCAAACAACGCAGCGGCTTTCAGCCAAATGGTCGGATAAGCGTCTTCACCAAACGCGCTTTGTTTCGGCCGGTTCACCGCACTATTTAACAAACTCGGCTCTTTAACCCGGATTTCTTCTGTTGGCGTATATTGTTTAACGACCATTGCATTGATGAATATGATTTCTTTTTCCGTTAAGAACCTGACTTCGTCCAATTCATTTATCCGCCAAATTTCTTAAAGTATTATCATAATCATTAAAGAGTTGTTTCATGCCATCAAGAAACTTTTGGTCGATTCCTTCTAATCCTTCAAAATCCAGGTGCTCATTTTTTTTCAAATAGATTCTGCCGTCCTTTTCTAAATACAGGGAAACGTCATCCCCTCTTTTTACACCCATATGTTCTAATGCTT
This sequence comes from Siminovitchia fortis, assembly GCF_007681465.1. NCBI lineage: Bacteria > Bacillati > Bacillota > Bacilli > Caryophanales > Bacillaceae > Siminovitchia > Siminovitchia fortis. The sequence continues at coordinate 50,529 of NZ_VEKZ01000017.1, read as the reverse complement.
CAGTTGGAAGGGTTACACCATTGCTATTTCCCATCTGCGTTATTTTAAAATGGCTTTTTTCTCAGCAGTTGTTTTTTTGATTTTAGGTTCAATATAATTACATCATCATTATCCTGAAATTCCAAATCAGTTAGTTCATCATTATCATTTTTTTAAATCAAACTTTTTCTAATTTTATCTAAAATATCTTCTATATCATTGTAAGTGTAACGGCGCGCCATTTTATCATCTCCTGCTTGTTATTTTATTACAATTATATCACAACCAAGCTTAAAACAAATGGAGCGCCTTTGGCATCGTTTGACCTTCCGTTGCCGAAGATGGAAGCCTGTTTGCCAGGCGCTCAACCACTGCGGCAGCCAAAGAAACAAAGGCTGCGCCCGGTATCGCGTGTCCTTTTTTCTCCCCTCCGGGCAACGACTGTATCTGGGAACCGTCGGCGAAAACTGGATTCATGCAAGCCAGCGGAAACCCTTCAAGCCGATTCGCTTTTTAATCGGCTAAGGAGGGGAGGTTCATAATCCAGGGATATAAGTCAACGACTCTCATATGCTCTGGCTTTGTTTCCGTTCCCGTTACGATCATTGGTATCAATGAATCCTGTTCGTGTATGGATCCGTGTGCCGCTCCTCCGGGATGAACAGGTGTACCTTCGCCGGCAAATTCGAAGCCGGGCTTTGCGTCAACGATGATATAGTTTCCGGAATGGGAATGTAATGAACTGTGCAATCGGGCCAGTGCATCCGGGTAAGTTCCGTATTCAATTTGCCGGTTGTTTACGGAAAGATCCAAAACGGAATAATCCCCATGCAGCCACCATGACTGGCCATATGGATCCTTATAATCCCCATTGGGGCGGAATGTTAATTTTTCTTTATGGCCATTTGCCGCTGCATGCACATCTGCACCACTTTTCCAGGCAATCAGATTCATTCGCTCGTCTTGCTGAAGATGGCCTGCGATTTCTTCAAGCGTTATATTTGGATCCAAATTATAAATGAAAGCCATTCTTTCGTTATATCCAATGACAATTTGATCATCATCTTTTACCGGTTCTGTGATTTTGTGTATTTTATAATGGGAGTCCAAAATCTCGTTTAATTGGATTAAGGATTTGGTTTTGTCTTTCCCGACCTTGGCCTGCCCGCTGTCTCCCATCACGATCCAAATGGCAGACTGCACTGCTTCGTCCCAAGACTCATATGCATTCAGTACCTCCTGAATTTGCTTATCGGTTTTTTCAATACTGTCTATATGATTTATGGGGCCTTTTTCGTGAACATTTTTATCAAGATCCGGGAAATAGGCGATGGTAAAAGCGGGAAGCTTTCCATTTTGAATTAAATATTTTAATTCCTGGGCTGTAAATTTGTCATTAAATCCATACCTTTCCCATAATTGGGTGTTTTGATTGTTTGTCGGGCTAAACTGTGCCAGTGCTCCGTAGGAAAACAATAATGGGGTTTCAATTTGAAAGCTTTCGGGCATTATGTCCAATTTCGATAATACTTTTGAAAGATTTAACGTCTTCTTTTCATTGCCTCTATAGACGAGTGCATTTATCGACGCGCTTTCCAATCCTTTTTCCGCCAATTTTTCATGTATGGTCTTTACGTCACGGCTTAAGTGGGAGTGATTTAAATGATACAGATTGTCTTTAACCACCTGTTTAATTCCCAATTTAAACACTTCTTCTTTGGCACTTCCATAATTTACAAGCCGCTTTTCTTTTTCATCATACCAAACAAGGCCGGGTACCCGATGCTTATCCGAATATGTACCGGTCAGAAGCGAGCTGTCAATCGTTACTGACATCGTTGGATAGCTGCTGATCATGTTTGGATAATAGCGGCCCTGTTCGATTAAATATTTTAACGCCGGTGCGCGCCCCTTTTTGATTGCCTGCTTTAGTGGCTCGTCCATCAAAGAATCAATGATCAGTAGAATGACGGGATTTTCCGTTTTTGTGATAGCTTTACGTTCCAATGACTGATTTGCAGGTTTAAGACCTCTTATCAAAAAGATGATCGCCACCACAACGATCACGATGATTAAAACATATAACATTTTCCTCATCCTTTACTCTTTCCTTTTCTTAAGATGTAATATGTCCCTAGTCGATACTGGATATCGATATCTTTTGATTGATATGAATTCTTTTCTTAATGTTGGCGGGGATTTCACAAACGTGATGCCAAAAGGCAATATTGTCAACATATTATTTTATTTTGTATAGATGAACGTATAAATATCAGTGGAAAAATAAGCATAATGAATGCATGAAAAATAATAAGGCTGATTTTTTGAGGAGAGTAAATTTTTGGTGATCAAAGTAATGACTTTTAACATACATCATGGCAAGGGAATGGATAAACAAGCGAACCTTCATAGAATTGCTGAAGTGGTTGATATTTGTGAAGCTGATATCATTGGCCTTAACGAGGTTGACAGCCGCTTTTCCAAGCGCAGTCTTTATGAAGATCAAGCGGCTTGGCTTGCAAATCAATTAAAGATGGATTATTTTTTCAGCCCGTCTATATCAAGATCCTCCAAACGTTCAGCAGAGATTCGGGAATATGGGAATGCTCTCTTATCCCGATTTCCAATCATTAAAAAGAAGTCTCATGTATTTAATAAAATAGCCGGAATGGAAGGGAGATCTTTGCTGGATGCAACCATTCGGATAAACAAACAGCCCATACAAATCAATGTCACTCACCTAAGCATTAATCCCTTTCTCCATAAGAAACAAACAGATTTTATCGTAAGCCATCACCATCAGACAGCCAATCCGATTATTTTACTGGGCGATTGGAATATGAAACCCGGATCTAAAGGGTGGAGAAAATTAACCGGTCAATTTCAGGACGCCTGGCACATCGGGGGAAAAGGCCAAGGCTGCACTTATCCTTCACCGCGGCCCAGGTTAAGGCTGGATTATATTTTTGCCCGTCATGATTTTAAAATAGCAGATGCCGAAGTTGTAACCAAAATGCCCGTTGCCTCTGATCATTTGCCTGTAACCGCAACATTATTTTTTAAAAAATAATGTCCCGGATTCCCGGGAAAACGCAAAAAAGCCGGAAATCATTATCCGGCTTTTGTACTATTAATTGCGCGGGGCAACTGGACATTGTGGATGGTTATTTCAGGACGGCTGCCTATTCTGATATTTACGCCTGTTTGGCCAAGCCCTTCACTTATATAGAACCGCTTTTCTTTGTAACTGTGCAAACCTTTTATCATATTCATCTTAACCAGTTTGCCCATTTTCTTAAGGTGATATGGTTTTGGCCAATGAATTTGGCCGCCATGAAAATGGCCTGAAAGCAAATAATCAAAATGATAGTCATGCATGGACAAAACAACATTGGGATCGTGGGTAAGTACAAGATTATAGCCTTCTTGTACACCATCATAAGATTCCTTCAAATTACTTCGTTTCGTACTGAAATCATTGATACCGATAACATTTAATGGAACTCCGTCTATGTCAATCATGTTATTTTCATTTTGCAATAGTTTGATGCCGTTACTTATCAACATGCTCTTTAATTGGTCCAAATCACCTTTTCGCAAAACATAATCATGATTGCCAAGCACAGCATACGTTCCATGTACTGGTTCCAATTTTTTTAAGACTTGCAAATATGGCAGGAGTTTAGGAATGCTTTTCTTCCTGTCCATAAAATCACCGGTTAATGCAATTAAATCGACCGGCTGCCTTTTGATACTTTCATACAGTTGTTTCGGAGATATAGAAATATTTTCAAGATGCAAATCAGAAATATGCAATATCCTCAGGGGCTCGCTCTTCTCTTTTAAATTATTTTTACAATCTATATCAATATGATTAATGACAACGGATCGGGTATTCTTATTGCCTATATATATGAAAATGCATAATGCGATGAATATGGATATCGTTACGGTCACTTATTTCCCCTCCTCCTGTCAATTATAAATGGAAGGAGGAGGGATTTTAACCTGTAATATATGGATAGAATGTCAAATGAATCAGGTGCTCTTATGCGGCGCCTGGCTATAAATACTTCCATATTTTTGTAAAAGTATCGCTTTAGACATAATCAAATACATGGGTTCAGGAAAACTCTTGCCTCTTCGGCTATTTGAGGAAAGTAAATAAATCGGCATAAGAGCTGTTTGTTTAAATTTTTTATATAAAAGGCTTTTAATAGGGTGCGGTTCAAATCCTAATTTTTTACAACCTCTATAAAGTGTCGTAATTCCAATTATCCCTTTTATTTCATTGAATTCATTGCATAATTGAATATAATCCACAACCGCCGGGAGAGCATCCTTCACTTTGGAATAAATGATTTTCCCTCTTCTTAAATCGTTTTTATACTGCATAATTTCACTCAATAATTTGACATTGTGCAAATGCACTTTCACGAGAACATCATTTTTACAAATCAACGTTCCATCCGATAAAATGATATCTCTGCCCTTATATCTCGTTAATCGAACACGCATAATGGTCTTTTTGCCGCATCTTTTTTTAATATGATGCAGTCGAGTGAAATGGAAATATATCGGATCTATTATATTCCATCCTGCAATGCAAAATTGTCTGATCCCTTTCATTTCAATTCCCCTTAGTTGATGTTTTTATGGAGCATTCTATTTTATTTTGGTAAAAAAATGCAAATATTATTGGAAATTCAAGGTGAGGATGATATCACTTTTTTTTCACAAACTATCCTAAAAGGGTGGGGAATTCCATGCACAACATTTTATTTTTGCCATTTCTGCAAATTCCTTCAGGGCATCATCATGTTGCCGATAGTATCAAGAACCAATTGGAACAAATGGCGGACCATTTCCATTGCGAGAAAATAGATATTTTATCTTATGGATACGGAAACATTGAAAGTTTTATTTCCTCCATTTATTTGCAATGGATTCACAAACTTCCAAAAGTGTACAGCACCATTTATCGCCTTGCTGCGGTGGAGCGCCCGACGCTGAATAAACGCTTTCGAATATATGAAGTTCTGTTTATAAAAGCGGTTAAAAATGTATTGCAAGAAAAAAATCCGGATTTGGTCATTTGTACTCATGCCCTTCCTTCTTACATGATTGCTCGCCTAAAAAAACTACAGCTATGGACCGGAATCGCGATTAATGTTTATACGGATTATTTCATCAATAACCTTTGGGGAATTGATGAAATTGATTATCATTTTGTGCCGAGCAAGAAAATCAAAGACCAGCTTGTAGAACAGGGGGTAAATGCAAAGCGCATCTTCATAACCGGTATCCCGGTTCATCCCATATTCAATATGAAAAATCATATGGTAAAAAAAGAAAGGATCTTTACAGCGTTAATCAGCGGCGGAAACATGGGAGCGGGATCGATTTTCCAACTGCTTAACCGGTTAAAGCCGGGAGGGCAGATTCTTTACAAAGTTTTATGCGGAAAAAATGACAAACTTCTTCACCATATCAGGAGCCTGAACCACCCGCTCATACAACCAATTCCCTATATATCATCCAAGGAAAAGATGAATCGATTGTATGATGAAACGGATATGATCATTACTAAACCGGGTGGAGTGACAATTAGCGAGAGTCTAACCAAAAAACTTCCCATTTTTGTATATGATGTTTTGCCTGGACAAGAAGAGCAAAACTTAAACTTTTTGAAAGATAAGGGGTTGGTCCACCATTTGGATGAGTGGACCAATCAAGAAAATTTTGAAGAGGATATACTAAACGTACTGCATCACAAAAGGCAGGAGACGATAAACAGCATTCATCAATATTTGATGGAGGTTGAGCTGGAGGATCCAATTTCATTCATCATCGACATTTTTGGGAGGTGACCTGGGAAAAATCAGGAAATAATCTCCAACAACCGAATGAATCGAAAATAAGAAAACAACCTTAGCATTTTATAATTTCCTGGTTAAACCATAAAAAGATGGCTACCTAATAATCGCCATCTATCAATCGGAACGCTGTACCTTTTTCCCAATCACCAGCGCCACTTGCAGCATTGTGATCGGCAAAGAGGATTTTTTTCTATAGGCCAAATATTTTGGTTCCCATGTATTCACATATTTTTCCTTAAATTTTCTCAGCCCTTGAAAATGATAGAAAAATTTCCCATGAAGATAAATTTGAGCGGCAATTTTTTCACTCAAAAATGAATACTTGGAAAGGCCTACGTTTGAAAGTGGGGCCATCCCTAGATTAAATTTTTTATATCCTGAATCCTTTGCCCATTCAAACAGCGAGAGGAAAATAAAATCCATAGTTCCCGAGGGAGCATCTTTCTTAAAGCGCATCAAATCAATGGATATCGTTTCACCATCGTAAACCGGCATCAGGCTTGCAAATCCTATCATTTGGCCGTCAGAGTCTTTTAAAATAGCGATATCGGATTTATTCAGATAGTTGTCATCAAAAAAGCCTAAAGAAAAGCCTTTTTCTCTTCTTCCTTGAAGCCAATCATCCGAGACTTGTTTTAAATCATCAAGCATTTCCCGGCTGAAAGGCGGGTGAGCAATTTGAAAATTGCTGTCCTCTCTTTTCATTTTGTTGAAGACAGCCCGGGCTCCCTTCATTTTTTTACCCGAAAGGGAGAATTCCTGCAAGTCAACAAAACCTTCTTCTCCCAGTTTAAAAAAGTCAAATCCATTTTCGTGCAGATACGGAAGCATGCCCATGCTCACTTCATAAAACACGGGGGTATGACCGTAAAGGTCTGAAACCCTTTGAAATTCCTCGATCGCGTTCGGAAAATCCTCTCGCTTCCCGACCGGGTCCCCGAGAATTACAAGTTTATCGGCATAACGTTGATAAGGGAACAGAACGGTTTTTTTGCTGTTCCAAAATATATATTTATCATGTAAAAAAATCAAATGGGTCAAGACATTGCCTTTAAATTTTTTTACATGCTCCAATATTTCTTTTTCCTGAAAGTCGGATTTTTCCATAATCATCTTCCTGGACCTGCCCAACAAATACCCTGCAGCAAAAACAGCCAAGGCGATTAACAATCCGATGGCAGCGCTGAAAAACAGGTCCAGGTAATCCGTTATGACGTAAGGCATCAGCCTTGTCGGCATATTGACTTTTGCCGTGGGTAAACTGATATAACCGACTAAAATATAGATCGATGTGATAATGAGAATCACGGCTATATCAAAAAACGTTTTTCCCCATGTCAACACATAACTTTCCCGATAAAATCGGTCCTTCGAAATTCTTAATAGGAGGGCCACAATAAGAAGAAAGATCGCTTCCTCATAATCCAGTCCCTTAAAAAGTGAAAGTACAGCAGCACCGGATAATACCGCTAAAGTGATATGGTATGCCCGCTTTACTTTATATTCGATCCCCCGTGAAAGACCAAGGAGAATAAAACCGGCTGCCACCGTTAGTTGATGGGAGACATCCATGATTGGAAATGATAAAAACTCCTCAACCACCCTTAATCTTTCAAGAATTCCGGGGACTGATGCGGACAAAAGCAGGATTAGTCCGGAAGCAAATACCAATACTGTCAGGATAAAATGGCTGATTGTTTGAATGACGCTGTTCGGGACGTTTTCCAAGCTCTCGTTCCACCTGTCCCAATAATCTTTGATGAATAAGCCGCCTGCAATGATAAAAGGTATGAAAAAGTATCCAATCCTGTAGAGCATTAAAAGGACCAGCACTTTTTCATCCTGGATTCCCAAGTAATCGGTTCCCCATATAAAGACAACGTCGAATGAACCCAGGCCGCCCGGTATCATACTGACGATGCCGGCACAGCAGGCTACAATAAAAACGGGAAACAGATCATGAAAGCTAATTTGTATATGGAGCATTTTAGCAAGAAACCAAATGACAATGAATATGGCTCCCCATTCACAAAGAGAAACAAAAACCAATTGGGCACGGACTTTAACATCCATTTCCGTGCCCTTATGGTTTTTATGGATAATAAATAAAAGGATTGGAAGATAGAGCGCAACTCCGATCACCGCCACATAAAGCCACTTCGTATTCACCAGCAGCGGGATGTCCCTGTATCCCGCAAGGATGATCCACGAAAGCAGCGAAACCCCTGTAAGATAGAACAGCGATACAGAAGCGATGGTCGTAAGCAGGCGCTTTTTGTCCAACTCACGGGACCGGTAAAAATAAGTTCGGATCATTAATCCGATCAGTCCGCCAAAACCGATTAAGTTTGAAAAAGTATTCGCAATCAACGCCTGTTTCACGAGCTTTTTTTTCGGCGTATCCATCCCCAGCAGTTTGACCATAATCACATCATAAAAAAGCATGGGTATGATCGCCGCAGCCACTACCAACAGAGTAACAGCCATGTCCACAAAATCAATCTTGGACATTTCCCTTTGAAGGAGCCCATAATCAAGGCCTCTGGCAAACTTTTGAATTTCAAATCCTGCCAAAACCAGCAAAGCCAGCGGGAAAACTATTTTTAGAAAAGAAATCATCCTGTTCATCGTCATTTTTTGCATGTCCATCCCCCGCTTGCCTAATCTGTTATCCAAAATTACTTCACTAATAGAATATCCTGTACCCTGCAGTTAAAAGGTTATTCCGATTATATCAATTTCTCCTATAGAAAAAACATAAAAAAGACGGCTATTCCTGAAAAGGGCCGCTTCTTTTTAACATTTTGAACAAAGACTTTTGTTTTCCGGCTCCAGCGCCTTTCTTAATCTTTTAAGGTTAATGTAAGGTTGACATTAAAATAGTGTAAGGTTGGGTCGCTATACTAATTTTATAATAGAAACTACTGATTAAAGGGAGTTATTAGTATGAATCCATCCATTATACAAAAGGAAAGAATCATTTCCTTAGATATTATCCGTGGCCTTGCCTTGTTTGGGATCTTGTTTATTAATGTTAAGGCATTTCAGGTTATTACCGACGACGTTCAGCTGCCTGATTATAACGGTTTGAATGGAATGATAGAATCGTTAATTCAAATTTTTATCGAAAAAAAGTTCTTTTCCATTTTTTCTTTTCTATTTGGTGTGGGGTTTTATATTTTTGCCTCACGTGCTGAAAGTCGCGGTGATAAGCCACGCTGGCGTTTTGCCAGACGTTTATTAGCTCTGTTGTTAATCGGTATTATTCATATATTGTTTTTTTGGGGTTCCATACTGGCACCATATGCCGTTATCGGCTTCCTTCTGATTCCTTTTTATCGGGCAAAGGTGTCAACGATTAGCAAGTGGCTTGGCGGAATAATAACTGTATTTATCATAGCACAATTATTAAAAATCCTTGCCCCGGATATGGGAGTCTTTTCAAACGTTATTGCCTTTCTTGGTAGTGATACCATTACGATTTTCATCATGTTTTTATCAGGATTTCTTGCAGCTAAAGCGGATTGGATTAGACAAATAAGTGATTTGTCCACTCAAATAAGATGGCTCCAAATGATTACATTTCCATTGTTTATCGGTTTTTCTATTTGGATCTGGTTCGCATCACAAGGCAATGATCCACATATTCAAGAAATCATTGCTTTAGGCACAATACCGACAACCTATTTGTACTTATCGAGTCTATTTGTAATCTTAGAAAATAAACGTATTGCAAAACTTCTGCAGCCGATTGCCCGTGTTGGTCAAATGGCGTTTACAAATTATTGGGCCCAGAGCTTTATCGGGCTGGCCATCATTTCAATAATGGATTTAGAAGTTGTTTCGCCGATAAACATTGTCATCATTTCGATCATCATTTTTGTGATTCAAATCATTTACAGCGTCATTTGGTTTAAGTTCTTTAAGATGGGGCCATTAGAAAAGGTATGGCGATTCATGACGTATGGCAGGAATGCAGCGCCCAATAGGAAATAATCGGCTATGATTTTCTTGTATAAAAATAAACAATAAGAAGGCAGACAAGAAGCGTAAACCGGTATGTTTTGTCTGCCTTTATTCAGTTGATTCAAATGATGAAAGAGCAAAACGAGGTGTATTTATGTCTGTATATATCGTCCCAATAAAGGTTGCCTTTATTATGTTTGGTGTATTGGGTTTTCTGCTTGTCATCCCTTGGCTGGTCTATAGCTATAGAAAGTATGGATATTTTAGTCTTTGGGCTTCCACCGTTGTTTACTCGTTTCTTTTCTATATGTTATCAGCACTATTTTTAGTTCTCTTGCCGCTTCCGTCAACTAGGGATACTTGTGCTTTTCAATCACCAGACACCATTTATTATTCATTAAAGCCATTCACCTTTATTCGAGATATTTTTAAAAGCGGTTCAATTATTTTGTCACAACCGAGGTCGTATATTCAGATATTCAATCAAAGTGCCTTTTGGCAGGCAGCATTTAATTTTCTGTTATTACTCCCTTTTGGAGTATATTTGAGATACTTTTTCCAAGAAAAACGATATTGGAAAAGGGCTTTAGCTTTAGGGTTTGCCCTGTCTCTCTTTTTCGAAGTAACACAGGTTACAGGAATTTACGGAATTTACAAATGCCCCTATCGTTTATTTGATGTTGACGATCTGATGTTAAATAGTACAGGTGCACTCTTCGGTTTCCTTGTGGCTCCAGTCATACTGGCTTTATTTCCTTCTAAGGAAAAACTATTGGCGAAAGGGGAAAAAATACAGAAGAGCCATCTAGTATCGCCGCTGTCGCAATTACTTGCCGTACTCATAGATTATATTTTCATTAAATTAACGTTTACTTTCACAGTCGGACTGCTGACATCAAGTGGATTCGCGGAAATGATGTTTACAACAGTAGGCTTTGTGGTGCTGTACTTTGTTTTCCCTCTTCTATGGGGAGGAAAAACAATCGGAACAAATATGATGCGATTTAAACTTTCGAATTTGGAGGGTGATGCCCATTCATGGCAAGCCGTGCTAAAAAGAACCGTTGCCCTATATTTACCTTGGCTGGCATCTATGTCGTTTAACCTTCTCACTCACATTAAATTAGAAATGGAATCTCACTTTTACGCTATTCATGTGTGGGTAACGGTGGCTATTTTCTCATTTGTCAGCATCATGTGGCTGACTTTATCCATTCATGCCATTTTCGTCATGTTAAAAAAAGGGAAACGTACCTTCTACTTTGACCAAGTTGCAGATATTGTCCCAAGAAAAAATGAAGAGGCCGGGACATAACAAAAAAGGTCAACTCAAAAGGCTAATGATTATAAAATATTATAGCTATTAAACAAGAAAATCCGAACTGATTCGATTTCTAACTTAAAGAAATTTGAATCATAGTTCGGATTTTTCATTACCTAAAATGCTTTTGTCCCAGCCTCTTCGTTTTTTAAGGTTTATGTAAGGTTTAGATTAAAACGATGTAAGGTCCGGCCATTATAATCTGATTTGTAGTCATTTAAGGAGGACTTTTTAATGAAAACAATCTTACATGCGAAAAATGTTCAAAAAATTTATGGTACAAAAGGAAATCAATATAAAGCATTGGAAGATATTGATTTAGAAATAAAAGAAGGCGAATTTATCGGCATCATGGGGCCTTCGGGTGCCGGTAAATCCACATTACTCAATATATTATCTACCATTGATACGCCGACTTCAGGAGAAATTACCATTGCTGATCAAGATATTGTCACAATGAAGGAAGAGCAATTATCAGATTTCCGCCGCAACAAGCTTGGCTTTATTTTTCAAGATTATAACCTGCTCGATACGTTAACGGTGAAGGAAAACATTTTGCTGCCGCTGGCTTTGTCAAAAATGCCGGCGAAAGAAATAGAAAACTGTGTCGAGAAAATCGCTGATACGTTCGGAATTCGGGAAATACTTGATAAATACCCCTATCATATCTCAGGGGGGCAGAAGCAAAGAACAGCTGCTTCCCGTGCGATGGTGGCAAATCCAAGCTTAATCTTGGCAGACGAGCCGACTGGTGCATTGGATTCAAAGTCTGCTACTGACTTGCTAGAAAGCTTAACTGCCTTAAATGAGCAGAATCAATCAACAATCATGATGGTCACTCATGATGCTTTTGCGGCAAGCTTCTGTAAACGGATTTTATTTATTAAAGATGGCAGAATCTACGCAGAAATTCATAAACTGCAGCATTCTCGTCAAGAATTCTTTCAAAAAATACTAGATGTCCTCGCTTCACTTGGGGGTGGACATTAAATGACGCTATTTAGTATTGCCAGAAAAAATGTCGTGAAAAACTTCACCAACTATTTTCTATATATAGGATCAATGATTTTCAGTATTGTCATATACTTTACCTTTGTTTCTTTAAAATATGATCAAACGATCCAGGAAACAACAGATTCATCCACCAAAATTAGCTCCGTCTTTAATGGTGCATCCGTTGTGTTAATAATTTTTGTAGCTGTATTTATCTGGTATTCCAATTCGTTTTTTACAAAGAAACGCAAAAAAGAAGTCGGATTATATTCTTTGTTGGGCGTTCGCAAAAAACAAATCGGCCGGATGTTATTTTATGAAAACTTTATTATGGGGATTATCGCCCTGTTGATTGGGATTATCCTTGGCTCGGTCTTGTCTAAGTTTTTTGTCATTATTTTAATGAAGGTCATGGGATATGATGCGATTGGGAATTTTGTTATTTCACCTCAAGCAATCATAAATACCATTGTCGTATTCACTCTGATTACGGCGATTACTTCGATTCACGGGTATCGTTTAATTTACCGATTTAAATTAATTGAGTTATTCAAAGCCGAGCAGGAAGGGGAACAGGAGCCAAAAGCTTCTGTGATAATCGCGATAATCTCTGTTCTCTTAATTGGAATTGGCTACTGGCTTGCCCTGCAAAATTTATTGGTGTCAGATGTATGGAGAAAAATAGGCTTCATGGTCACACCGCTTGTTATCTTAATCACTGTAATCCTGGGTACGTATTTATTATTCAGTACACTAACGGTTTATCTATTAAAGCTGTTGCGGAAAAATAAACATTATTTTTGGAAGGGAATCAATTTAATCAGTATATCCCAGCTTCTCTATCGAATTAAGGGAAATGCACGTACGTTAACGATCATTGCTGTTCTAAGTGCAACTACCTTAACGGCGGTTGGCACAGCTTACAGTTTTTATTACAACAATAGAGGTAATGCCGAAATAGCGAATCCTAACAGCATGATGTTTATTGCGAAAAACAAAAACGTATCCAATCAGATTAATGAACGAATTTCACAGGACAAAGATCATGAGATTGTCTATCATGAGACCGTCCCTGCACTTCTTCTAAATGTCGATATCACCAATCTTCATAGTAAAAATTCGGCGGATGAAGTGGAATATACGATTATCGCTAATAAAACCTATAACCAATTAGCGAAATGGCAGAAGAGAGATGACTCCTTATCACTTAAAGGAAATGAAGCAGCTGCCTTGGATGCAAGTTATTCTGAGGGGCTATCACCAAAGTATGCAGGATCGACCATTTCCTTAAAGGTGAATGATCTCAGTGAGGATATTACTTTTATGAAATTGAAGAAATTTAATGTCCTTAATTTTCGAACAGCGGGCATAACCGTTGTTGTGAGTGATGAGTTGTTTTCTAAACTGGCAAGCGGAACAAACCTTGTAAACATGGAAGTTTATGAACTGACGAATGAAGATGATGCCAAAACATTATCAAAACAGATTCAATCGCTGTTACCGGAGGAAGCAATGTTCTCAAGCTTTTATTCCGATTATGCTCATGGTATGGAGTCATCAGGTTTACTAATTTTTATGGGCGGCTTTTTAGGATTAGTATTCCTTGCCGCAACAGGGAGCATTATTTACTTTAAACAGCTGACGGAAGCAAATATGGATAAAGAACGTTATGAAATACTACACAAAATTGGTGTGAACAAGAAGGAAGTAAAAAAATCAATTGCCAAGCAAATCTTATTTATTTTCGCCTTGCCATTGCTGGCTGGTATTGCCCACAGTGTTGTAGCGCTGACTGCGTTATCAAGGTTGCTGCAGACAAACTTGGTGATTCCTGTCATCATCTGTATTGGCGTTTATGCTTGCATTTACATCATTTATTATTTCTTAACCGTAAGAACCTACTGCAAAATTGTCATGAAATGAATAGAAATGGGGAATAAAAATGAAAAAACTGCTCATCACTTTCGTAACGATCGCCATTATATTTGTTGGCGCACTAGTCATTTTTCAAAAGGTAAACTTTAATAGAGTGGGAGCCGAAGAATATTATACACAGATTAAGGGTGAAGGAAAGTTAATCGAAGATAAAATCGACAGCGGCGAAAAAATAATAAGCTATGAATATAAGCTGCCGGCTTTTGATAAGGATGGCCGACAAAAGACACTGACATTTACTGCTCAAAAACAGCTTCGGGAAAATGCTTATTTAATTTTATTTGTAAAGGATAATAAAGGTGTTACCTCCTATCAGGAAGTGAAAAAGAAGGAACTTCCCAAAAAAGCAAGCGAAACGTTAGCGAAATAAAAAAGGAAGGAATCCTTATGAAAAGGGATTCCTTTTTACTATAATAAAATAGACAAAAGATAAATCTGGAGGTAGTACCTTGCCAACTAATAAAAAGGTTCTAATCATCGATGATGAGGAAGATATTTTACGGCTAATCGAAACGGTGTTAAAAAAAGAAGGAATTGAAAACGTAATAACAGCGACTACCGCCAAAGAGGGATTGGTTCAATTTCAAAATAATAATCCGGATATTGTTTTATTAGATATCATGCTGCCGGATGGTGAAGGCTATGATGTCTGTAAACAAATCAGAAACATTTCCAATGTGCCCATTCTTTTTTTATCGGCAAAAACCGAGGAAATTGATAAGTTATTGGGCTTCGCGATTGGCGGAGATGATTACATTACCAAGCCATTTAGCCCCAAAGAGGTCGCTTATCGCGTAAAAGCCCAATTGCGCCGGGCAGATTATATACAGTCCGAACCGCTGAAAGAGACAAAAATCAAGGCAGGTCCATTTGAGTTAAATGAAGAAAAGGCACAACTGACAAAGAATGGGCAAGTGATTGAATTGAAACCAAAAGAATTGGGGTTAATGAAGGTTTTCCTCCAGAACATGAACAAAGTAATCAGTAAGGAACAGCTTTATGATGCTGTCTGGGGCGAGGAGTTTTTCGGCATGGATAACACGGTCATGGTCCATATCCGCAGACTGCGGGAAAAAATCGAAGACCAGCCTTCCCATCCTCAATATCTTGTGACCGTTAAAGGTTTAGGGTATAAGCTGGCCATAGAGGATGCATAGGGTATGAAATGGAAGCTGACAGGAAGGTATTTACTATCTGTTGTTTTGGTTGTTGTCCTGATTATTTTCATCAATCTCATCCTCGGGATCACGTTGCTTGTGGCACAAGCTGCTTTTGATGTCCCCATTTTTCAAAACCGTGAAACATCTCCGGAACAATTCACGAGAAAATTCCATCAAGAAATTATCACAAAAAATCATGATGTAACAATTACTGAAAAGGGACAAAAAGAGTTAGCGAAAAAGAAGGCTTGGATTCAAATTTTAGATGAGAATAGCAATGAGGTTTACAGCTTCGGGGTTCCTGCGAATGTTAAGAAAAAATACACCCCGGCAGAAATTATTCAAATGTATAAGTATAAAGAAGTTGATGAAAATACAATTGTTTATGTTGGGGAAAAGAAAGGAAATGGCCGCCAGTTCAGCTATTTGATTGGAATTGAAAATCGCAGTTTAAATAGATATATTATTTCCTACGATAATCGGGATATTTTTATCGTAACTAAGGTAGGAATGGTTATATTACTAATAGACATTTTAATTGCGTTATTGGTTGGCTACCTTTTCAGCAAAAGGCTCACCCAGCCATTGCATACGCTAATTGACGGCATAAAGAAATTGGCGAATCGGCAATTTGATTATCATACTGAATCAAGAGGGTTATATAAAAATGTTTTTGATAATTTAAATCATTTATCTGACCAATTAAAGGCGAGCGAAAGAGAAAGAAAAAAGTTAGATTCAATGAGGGAAGAATGGATTGCCAACATTTCTCACGATATTAAAACCCCGCTGTCCTCGATTCAGGGCTATGCAGAAATGATCAAGGATCCGGATTATGACTTTACCTTGGACGAAATAAAGGAATACGCAGGGATTATCGAAGCGAAGTCCCTTTATATCAAAGAAGTGATGGAAGATTTAAATTTAACAACCAGATTAAAGAATAAGGAGCTATCGTTAAATAAAAAGGCGGTAAATATTGTCACTTTATTGCGCAAGATTGTGATTGATCTATTGAACAATCCGAAATATGCTGACCGCAACATCCAGTTCCATGTAAACCAAGAGACCATCATGTTAGAAATAGATGAAATTCTTTTTCGCAGAGCAATCAACAATTTAATTTATAATGCCATCGTCCATAATGATCATGATGTAAAAATCATCGTGAGCGTTGAACAAGACGAGTACACACATATTGTGATAAAAGATAACGGAAAGGGAATAGAGAAGGAAGAACTTGAGCGGATTTTTGACCGTTACTATCGCGGAACCAACACTGGAGCAGCTCATAGAGGATCCGGGCTGGGCATGGCCATAGCCAATGACATTATTAAAGCCCACGATGGAAGAATCATCATTCATAGTGAGGTTGGCTCCGGAACAACGATTGACATTCAAATTTGATCGATGGTTCATCTTATAAAGCTCAACTAACTTATATTGGACAAGCCATTCAAAGATGAATGGCTTTTTGTATTGGTTAATAAAATAGAACTAAAAAAAGGGTTAAAAGGATAGAAACTCCCAAAATGGTCCCCACTACAACGGTATGACGTTTACGTTGCATCACAATGATGGCAATATATTCTCGAATCATTGCATTTGGCCAGTAGTAGAATGCCGTTTTTGAACCAATTCCTTGGCTCTTTAGGCCTGCCATTTTTGCATATAAGCTGGCCCTGAATAGATGGAAATTGTTCGTAGTAAAGATGCTGTTATATTTGTCTCCTTTTATTGAATCCATTATTTGTTTTGAGTAAAGCATATTCTGGAATGTATTAACTGAACGAGTTTCTGTCAATGTATGCTCAGAAGGAATTCCTTTCTCTACAGCATACTTTTGCATGGCTTCCGCTTCAGGAAGGTTTTCATCCGGCCCTTGTCCGCCTGAGAAAAGTATGATGGGCGGGAAAGCGGCAGCCGCTTGTTTCCAATAAAAATCAATTGCCCTATTTATTCGACTGGCCAAGAGCGGCGGCACTTTATCGTTAATTAAACCACTGCCAAGCACGATGATAAAGTCTTGGTTATATTTTGGCTTGTTGAATTGATACAAAAAATAAGCAGTTAAAAAATTGGTTAAGTGTAAAAAGAAATAAACGACTATTAAGTAAGCCCCGGCGTATAAAGGTTCAAAATAAATAGGCAAAAAACGTTGAGGTTCCATGATACGGAATAGAAATATTATCAGAAGAAAGATACCAAAAATGAATGTTAAACTATTGGCAAAGCGGCGGCTTTCTTTTTTCATCAGGATTCGGCCATTTAAAAATAATCCAACCCCTAAAGCGAATAATCCAAATGCTGAGATAAAAAGTAGAAATAAAACAGTCGGGATAAGAGCGATTAGCTTAAAAATCATAATATCTGAGCTGAATCCTACATAACCACAAAAAATAAGAAATGAACAAAAAAATAGATTAAATAGAAAACCGTTTATCATTCGTCTATGATCTGTTAAATAAAAAGCTAGGAAAATAATGAATAAAATCAGAGTAATAATTCCAATAATTACCATTTTACACCTCGATTTTTTATAGGGATGTCCAGTTTCCTAAAAAAATAAAGCATAAAGTTTCCAAACGGAAATTTTATGCTTTACGTCACAAAGCAAAATAAAAACCACCAAATTATGTATTTGGTGGAGACGGTGGGAATCGAACCCACGTCCAAGAATATCGGCACTCAAGCATCTACGAGTGTAGTCGATATATTGGCGTTTCGCGTCTTCTTCAGCCTATCGACGGGCTTCCGAAGCGCTAGCCTGATTGGTCTCTTCCATGGTCCCCAGGCGGAGGACGTCCGGCGTAGCCCACTGAAAGTGAGACCCTTACCCTACCACATGGGCGATGGAGGGAGGATCCGCATTAGGCCTTAATTAGGCAGCTAAAGCGAGGTTATCGTTAGATTTGCCAGTTATTATTGGCTTTGACGTTTTTACGAGGACGATCCCCTCGACTCGCAACTTGAGCTCGACCTATCCCTGTCGAATCCAAAACGTCCCCATGATAAGAGAAACACCTTTTCTTTTTAAAAAGGTTCGTTTCGGGACACCCTTTCTATCGGGTACAGCTTATATTATAGCAGAAAACGAGAAAATTTCAAGACGCGAAGCGGTTTTACATTTTTTGGCGCTCGCGAAACGCCCTCTCGATGTCGCGTTTTGCTTCTTTTCTCTTAAGATCTTCACGCTTATCGTATTGCTTTTTACCTTTACCAAGACCAATCAGCATTTTGGCATATCCGTTTTTCAAATACAGCTTTAGCGGCACAAGCGTGTATCCCGCTTCTTTCGTCTCACCAATCAGCTTATTGATCTGCTTCCGGTGCAGCAGCAACTTCCTCGTCCGGATGGGATCATGATTATATCGGTTGCCGTGTTCATATGGGCTGATATGCATGTTATGGATAAAAACTTCCCCGTTTTGGATGCGGGCAAACGAATCCTTCAGGTTAACCCTTCCGGCTCGGATCGATTTAATTTCCGTCCCCTGCAAAACGATGCCGGCTTCATATGTCTCTTCAATAAAATAATCATGGTTCGCTTTTCTGTTTTGGGCAACCAGTTTCCCCTCTTGCTTCGCCATTTGCCTCCCCCCTTGCCATCTTCATGATTTATCATTATAACATGGGAAAGGAAAAAAGGTTAGAAGTACCCTCTTCTAACCTTTTCGTCTTTTCCCGCGTTTTCCATTTCTTACATTGGCAGGTTTATTATCATAGGATTTTTTCTTATTCCTTCGCGGCTTTCTTGTCGTCCATTCTTCAACATCGCTGTTTCCCTGAGGTCCTTTGCTTTTTTTCCCGCCATCGTCTTTCAATTTGACGATTTTCTTTGAATCATTTTCGGCACGCCTTTTTCCGCCTTTCATGCCGGCAATCTCAAAGTCGATGGAGTGCTCGTCTTTGTTGACATTGATCACGCGGACTGTCACTTCATCACCGATCCGGTATACATTCCCGGTACGCTCACCGATCAAGGCAAACTGACGCTCATCGTAATGATAGTAATCATCCGTCATATAGCTGACATGGACAAGGCCTTCAATCGTATTCGGAAGCTCAACGAACAAGCCGAAGTTGGTCGCAGAGCTGATAATCCCGTCGAACTCCTCGCCAATCTTGTCTTCCATATACTCCGCCTTTTTCAGTTCATCCGTATCCCGTTCGGCATCGACAGCACGGCGTTCCCTCTGGGAAGTATGCTGGGCGATTTCATCAAGCTGCGCATTCCATTTTTCACGGGTCGCCGAATCCACCTTCCCCTCAAACAGATACGTTCTGATCAATCTGTGGACGATCAAATCCGGGTAACGCCTGATCGGGGAAGTGAAATGAGTATAAAACTTTGTCGACAAACCGAAATGCCCAATGCTTTCCGGGTAATATTTAGCCTGCTGCATGGAACGGAGCATGACCGTGGAAACAACCATTTCTTCCGGCTTGCCATGAACGGCTTCCAATATTTCCTGAAGCGCCCGCGGGTGTACCGAGTTGGCCGTCCCTCTCACAATGAGATTGAAGTTCGTGATGAATTCAAAGAACCGCTGTAATTTTTCTTCTTTCGGATCTTCGTGGATACGGTATAAAAACGGCACCTCCATCCAATGAAAATGTTCAGCAACGGTTTCATTCGCTGCAAGCATGAATTCCTCAATGATCCGCTCGCCAATCGATCGTTCTCTTATCACAACATCAGTCGGCTTGCCGTCTTCATCTACGATCACTTTCGCTTCTTTGAAATCAAAATCGATGGCTCCGCGCTTCATCCGCTTATTTTGAAGAATTCCCTGCAGTTCTTTCATCAGCTCAAACATCGGGACGAGCGTCCCATATTTATTCCGTAAATCCGGATCTTTGTCGATCAGAATTTTATTAACATCGGAGTAAGTCATCCGCTCAGTCGTTTTAATGACGGATGGAAAAATTTCGTGGCTGACAACCTCTCCCCGTGCGTTTATTTCCATTTCACACGATAATGTAAAGCGGTCCACCTTCGGATTAAGCGAGCAAATCCCGTTCGACAGCCTGTGTGGAATCATCGGAATGACACGATCCACCAAATAGACGCTCGTACCCCGCTCATACGCTTCGCGGTCAATCGGCGATCCTTCTTTTACATAGTGGCTCACATCGGCGATATGAACACCAAGCTTGTAATTGCCATTGTCCAATTTCGTCACTGTCACTGCATCATCGAGATCCTTCGCATCCGCGCCGTCGATCGTCACAATCGTCTCGCCGCGTAAATCCCGACGGTTTCCAATATCATTTTCGTCAATTGTTTCCGGCACATTATTGGCCTGTTCCATCACTTCATCCGGAAAAGCAAGCGGTAAACCATGTTTATGGATAACGGACAAAATATCTACACCTGGATCATTCTTATGCCCCAGAATTTGAATGATTTCACCCTCTGCATTTTTGCGGTTCTCCGGATACGTTGTGATGCGGACGATAACTTTATGTCCCTCGACCGCTCCCATGCTGGCATTTTTCGGGATAAAAATATCATCCGCAATCTTTTTATCATCCGGGATGACAAATCCGAAATGTTTGCTTTCGCTGTATGTGCCGACGACCTGCAAGGTGCCGCGCTCCAAAATCCTTACAACCGCACCCTCTCTCCTTGCTCCGCCTGTTGATGGAGAAACCCTTACGAGAACCTTATCCCCATTCATGGCTCCGTTGACTTCATGCGGCGGGATAAAAATATCATCCATCCCCGGCTCATCCGGCATCAAGAAACCAAATCCTTTGGCATTCCCCGAAAAAGATCCCCGAACAAGGTTCATTTTTTCCGGAACACCATAGCGATTGCTTCTTGTCCGGACAATCAGCCCTTTTTCTTCCAAGGCCACAAGCGCTTTTACAAAATCCTTAAAGCTTTCCGACCCCTCAATCCGGAATTTTTCTTCCAGCTCTTTGACGGTCAGCGGCTTATACGCCTCATCTTTCATATAGGATAAAATTCGATCTGTATAATGCTGTTTGTTTTCTTCCATTTTACTCCTCCTCTCGTCTATACTGTCCAATCAAGCCCTTCAAGAAAGTGCAGGATATCTTCATGAAGCTGTTCCTTTTCCTCTCCCAACGTGATGACATGGCCGGAACGCTCGTACCACTTCAGATCCTTTTCAATTGATTCGGCCTGTTCATATATAATGTTGGCACTATCCGGATTGATCATATCGTCATGCCTTGCCTGTACAACAAAAAGCGGTGCATAAATCATATCGACTTGATCTCGGACATCTGCTATCAGCTGCTGCAGTGACTTCAGCGTATTCATCGGCGTTTTTTCAAATTCTTGCATTTCCTTGTCTATTTGGTCTTTCGGCTTTCCTTCCAGCTGTTTATATTCCCTTGCATATTTAAGTACCCCCTCGTACATGACTTCTTCACTTTTTATGTACATCGGTGCGCACATCGGAACAATTCCTTTTACAGGAACAGTGTAGCCCAATTTAAGGGAAAATACACCGCCAAGGGACAATCCTGCAACCGCGATCTCCTCGTATCCCCGAGTTTTCAAAAAGTCATATCCGTCCATGACATCTTTCCACCAGTCATCCGGCCCGGTATGGACAAGCTCCTCTGGAGGGACCCCGTGCCCTTTATATTGTGGTGCATGGCATGTATATCCGTTTTTCTCGAGGAACCTTCCCAACATCCTGACATCAGCTGTGTTTCCTGTAAAACCGTGAAGCAAAAGCACGGCTCTTTTTCCTGATTCAAAAGTGAAAGGTTCCGGAGCCTTGATTCTCATCTTATCGATCCCCTTTATGTCCATTTCTTCATGATCTGTTTACCCTATTTTAAGCAAACTATGGCGGGACAATCCAATGATAAACACACTTGATTCCTTTTTGTTTTGTGGTAAAAAAATAAAAAACCCGGCCCATCACGAACCAGGTTTACATTCCATATTAAACTTCAAAAAAGGCAACGGCCATAGTCAAAACGAAAAACAACACAGATAAAACGATTGTGATCCGGTTTAGGACCAGATCCATTCCGCGGGCTTTCTGCTTTCCGAAAAGCTGCTCCGCCCCGCCGGAAATCGCTCCTGAAAGGCCGGCACTTTTACCGGATTGCAATAAAACGACAATAATTAAAGCGATTGAAACAATGATCAATAAAGTAATAGCGATCGCATGCAATGAAAAACACACCTCCGTGCCCTTAACAATAATTTAAATGTAGCATAATCAGCCCATTAAAGGCAAGAGGGGCCGTAAAAATTTGTCCTCGGAAATTGTCTTGTTTGCCCGCGCTGACCAAAACAGGCGCTTGCGCCTTTTTTTATTGTCCAGCTTCAGCGCCTAGCCCCGCAAGGATCAAGCCGATTCCCTGTGGTGGCTGAAGAACTGCCTCCTCGGGAATCGTCTTGTGCTTGTCGGGGCTAACCAAGGCGCTTCCACTTTTCTTATTATTTGATATTATAAAAAGCTGTCAATCCAGGGTAGACGGCTGTATCTCCGAGTGTATCTTCAATGCGGAGAAGCTGGTTGTATTTTGCCACACGGTCCGTTCTGGACGGAGCGCCCGTTTTGATCTGTCCGGCATTTGCCGCCACGGCAATATCAGCGATTGTGCTGTCTTCCGTTTCGCCGGAGCGGTGTGAAATGACCGCTGTATAGCCTGCACGCTTTGCCATTTCAATCGCATCAAATGTTTCTGTCAAAGTACCGATTTGGTTTACCTTGATCAAAATGGAGTTGCCGACGCCCTGCTCGATTCCTTTGGCAAGCTTTTCAGTGTTTGTTACAAAAAGGTCGTCACCAACAAGCTGTACTTTGGAACCGATCCGCTCAGTCAGCAATTTGTGACCTTCCCAGTCGTTCTCATCCAAACCGTCTTCGATGGAAATGATTGGATATTTGTTGACAAGCTCCTCGTACCAGGCGACCATCTCTTCAGAAGTTCTGACGACGCCTTCGCCGCTTAAATGGTACTTGCCGTCTTCTTTATTATAAAGCTCGGAAGAAGCGACATCCATCGCAAGCTTGATTTCTTCTCCAGGTTTATATCCTGCCTTTTCAATCGCTGCCATCAATGTTTCCAATGCTTCTTCATTGGAATTCAAGTTCGGTGCAAAGCCGCCCTCATCACCAACAGCCGTATTCAAACCTTTTTCCTTCAACACTCCTTTCAGGCTGTGGAAAATTTCCGCTCCAATGCGAAGCGCTTCTTTGAAGCTCGGCGCTCCGACAGGCATGACCATGAATTCCTGGATATCCACGTTGTTATCAGCATGCTCTCCGCCGTTTAAAATGTTCATCATCGGAACCGGAAGCTGCTTGGAATTGAATCCGCCTAAATATTGATATAGCTCAAGTCCGAGCAAATCAGCCGCTGCATGGGCAACTGCCATGGAAACACCCAAGATGGCATTCGCGCCAAGCTTTCCTTTATTGTGGGTGCCGTCAAGTTCAATCATCGTCTGGTCGATTCCGACTTGGTCGGTGACATCCATTCCGATGATTTCTCCGGCAATCACGTCATTTACATTTTCAACGGCTGTTTCCACACCTTTGCCAAGGTAGCGGCCTTTGTCACCGTCCCGCAATTCCACAGCTTCATATTCACCGGTGGATGCACCGCTTGGTACGAGTGCACGTCCAAATCCGCCGGATTCAGTGATGACTTCCACCTCGACTGTTGGATTACCGCGGGAATCCAATACTTCACGTGCATATACATTGGCTATGAATGGCATAGAAATCTCTCCTTGTAATTAAGATAATAATTGTGCTATGTCTGGCTCCAGCGCCCAGCGACTAGCAAACTTCGCCTTCCTACACTTCGATAAGTCAACATCGGTTTGTACGTCGCTAAACGGGCGCTTCCGCTTTTCTAATTAATCAAGCTGCTGCCTGTCATTTCATCCGGCTTCTCTATATTAAGCAAATCAAGCATCGTCGGTGCAAGATCAGCGAGGATGCCCCCGTCACGAAGACGAATCCCTTGCTTTGTGACGATTACCGGTACAGGATTCGTTGTATGGGCAGTCATCGGCGCACCTTCTGGCGTCACCACTTCATCCGAATTTCCGTGGTCCGCCGTAATGATGGCTGTACCGCCTTTTTCCAAAATGAGATCTACTACCCGTCCAAGGCACTCATCCACTGCTTCAATGGCGTCAATGGTCGGCTGAAGCATACCTGAATGACCAACCATGTCGGGATTGGCGAAATTCAATATGATGGCATCAAAGCGGTCATCCTGAATTTCAGCACATAGAGCGTCCGTTACTTCATAAGCGCTCATTTCAGGTTTCAAATCGTACGTCGCCACTTTCGGCGAGTCGATCAGAATCCGCTTTTCCCCGGGGAATTCATCTTCTTTTCCACCGCTCATGAAAAAAGTAACGTGAGGATATTTCTCCGTTTCCGCAATCCGCAGCTGGCTCAGTCCAGCCCTTGAAATCACTTCACCAACCGTTTGATCAAGGTTGACGTTTTTAAAAGCAACATATCCGTTCACCGTTTCGGAAAAATGGGTCATGCAAACAAAGTGCAGGTCCTTTGGCCTGTTTTCCCCGCGGTCGAACCCGTGAAATTCCTCATTTGTAAAAACGTTGGAAATCTGAATGGCACGGTCCGGACGGAAGTTGAAAAAGATCACGGAGTCTCCGCTTTCGATTGTTGCGTTCGGTTTTCCCTTTTCATCCGTGATGATCGAAGGGAGCATGAATTCGTCAAAAATACCATGGGTATACGAGTCTTCGATCATTTTCAGCGGATCGGAATAGAGCGGCCCTTCTCCGAATGCCATCGCCCGGTAGGCTTTTTCCACACGATCCCACCGTTTGTCGCGGTCCATTGAATAGAACCTTCCTGATACCGTGGCAAATTTTCCGACTCCGAATTCATCCATTTTTTCCTGGGCTGCTTTAACATATTTTTCAGCTGTTTTCGGACCGACATCCCTTCCGTCCAAAATGGCATGAACATACACTTCCTTCACGCCCTGATCGGCAGCAAGTTTCAAAAGGGCATACATATGGTCGATATGGCTGTGCACCCCGCCGTCCGAAAGCAGGCCCATCAAATGAAGCTTTTTCCCGTTCTCTTTTGCATTTTTCACAGCAGCCAAAAACGTTTCGTTCTTTTCAAACTCACCA
Organism: Siminovitchia fortis; assembly: GCF_007681465.1. Taxonomy (NCBI): domain Bacteria; kingdom Bacillati; phylum Bacillota; class Bacilli; order Caryophanales; family Bacillaceae; genus Siminovitchia; species Siminovitchia fortis. Next base: position 25,164 of record NZ_VEKZ01000017.1, on the reverse strand, counting down.
TTTCGGATCGCTATATTCACCCTTGTCAGGCTTTGGTAAACAATCCTTCCGGCACCGATATTCAAATGCCCGACTTCCGAGTTTCCCATCTGGCCTTCCGGAAGACCGACCGCTTCTCCGCATGCCGTTAGCTGTGTATGCGGATATGTATTCCAATAGCGGTCAAAATTCGGTTTGTTTGCCTGAGCCACGGCATTTCCTATTGTTTCTTTTCGGAGGCCGAAACCATCCAGGATGATCAAAGCAGTTGGTGATTTACTCATTGATGGACGCCTCCAGTAATGCCAGGAACGAATCCGGATCCAGGCTTGCCCCTCCGACAAGCGCACCGTCAATATTTGGACAGCTTATAAAATCACGGATATTTTCCGGTTTCACACTGCCTCCATATTGAATGCGAACGGCATCAGCAGCCTCTTTTGAAAAATTGTTCTCTATCACTTGACGGATATGGCCGCACACTTCGTCTGCTCCTTCAGCCGTCGATGATTTGCCTGTTCCGATAGCCCAAATAGGTTCATAGGCAATGACAAGACACTTCACCTGCTCCTCTGTAAGTCCTTGAAGCGCTCTTTTCACCTGGTTTCCGACGTGCTCATTCGTTTCACCGTTTTCCCATTGTTCAAGTGATTCCCCGACGCAGACAATCGGAATCATGCCGTATCGAAAAGCAGAAAGCACTTTTTTATTCACGGAATTGTCCGTCTCGTTATATAATTCACGCCGCTCGGAATGGCCCAGAATCACGTGGGAAACGCCGATCCCTTTTAACGCAGCCGGACTGACTTCACCGGTAAAGGCGCCTTTTTCTTCATAATGCATTGTTTGCGCGCCAATTTTTACATTATAGCCGTTAACTTCCTTCACTAGACGGTCAAGAAACAGGAAAGGGGCGCAAATGACCGTATCAACCTGGGCATTCGATGGAACAAGCCCTTTTACCTTCTCGGTAAAATCCACCGCCTCTTCCATTGTTTTGTGCATTTTCCAATTACCTGCAATGATCGGTTTTCGCATGCAGTTTCATCCTTTCAATCTGTACGGGTGATGAGATAGCAGAAAATATTACAATCGATTCTGTTTGATATCCAGCTCCAGGTGCCATCGGCGCAAGGATCAAGCCTAAGGCTGCGCGCCTTGCGCTTTTCTTATTCATCAAGCGCCGCAATTCCCGGCAGGTTTTTGCCTTCCATGAATTCGAGGGAAGCTCCGCCGCCTGTGGAAATATGGTCCATCTGGCCGGAAAGCGAAAAATGCTCCACCGCCCTGGCGGAATCTCCGCCGCCGATGATCGAATATGTATGATCAGCTTCAGCCAACGCCTCTGCTACAGCTTTCGTTCCTTGGGCAAAAGGTTCCATTTCAAAAACGCCCATCGGGCCATTCCAAATGACAAGCTTGGATTCTTTGATGACACGGCTGTACAATTCTGCCGTTTTCGGTCCAATATCAAGCGCAAGCCAGCCGTCCGGAATGCTGTTGATGTCCACAACTTTAGAATTCGCATTTTCAGAAAAAGCATCTGCTACGACGGCATCAATCGGCAGGTAAAATTTTACGCCTTTTCTATCCGCTTTTTCCATAAAGCTTTTTGCAAGCTCAATCTTATCTTCTTCCAACAAGGAGTCACCGATTTCATAGCCTTGGGCTTTGACGAAGGTGAAGGCAAGCCCGCCGCCGATGATCAGGTTGTCCACCTTATCGAGCAAATTATCGATAACACCGATTTTATCTTTTACTTTTGCACCGCCGATGATCGCCGTAAAAGGCCTTGCCGGGTTTGAGAGGGCATTTCCAAGAACCTCCAGCTCCTTCTCGATCAAAAATCCCGCAGCAGACGGCAGATGCTTCGCCACACCTTCTGTAGAGACATGCGCGCGGTGCGCAGTACCGAATGCATCATTCACATAAAGGTCGGCAAGCCCCGCAAACGCTTTAGCCAGCTCTTCATCGTTCTTTTCCTCGCCGGGATGGAACCGTACATTTTCAAGAAGCAGAATGTCACCCTCCTTGAGCCCGGCAGCCTTTTCTTTCACATCTTCTCCAATTACATCTTTGGAGTAATGGATCTCCTTGCCCAGCAGCTCTTCGAGCTTTTTCGCAACAGGAGCCAATCTGAGCTCTTCCACCACTTTTCCTTTGGGCCTTCCCATATGGCTGGCTAAAATGATGCTCGCCCCATTATCGGACAAATAGCGGATGGTCGGCAGTGCCGCCCGAATTCTTGTATCATCAGCAATGGTTCCTTCATTCATCGGAACATTGAAATCCACTCGGCAAAAAACTTTTTTTCCTCTGACATCCAGATCCTTGATTGATTTTTTCTTCACTGGGTAAGCCTCCTCCTAACGTCCCTCTAAACGCAGAAAATAAGAGAGTGGGTTTATTTTCCCGCTCCCTCTTTTCGCACCCCTCTATATTATAGATGCCAATACATGAATTATCCAATACCAAATCTGAATTTTTGACTATAATCCTCTTTTTTTGATATAAGCGGCCAAATCTACAAGCCGGTTCGAATATCCAGTTTCATTGTCATACCAAGACAAGACCTTGGCCATATTTCCTTCCAGCACCATTGTGGACAGGGCATCAATCACGGAAGAATGCGGATCCCCGTTATAGTCACGGGAAACGAGCGGCTTATCGCAGTAGCCCAATACCCCTTTCATTTCTCCTTCGGATGCTGCTTTCAATGCCGCATTTACCTCTTCGGCTGTTACCTCTTTTTCCAGTTCAGCAACGAGGTCAACAACAGAGACGTTCGGTGTCGGAACCCTCATCGCCATTCCATTCAATTTTCCTTTTAATTCCGGAAGCACCAGTGATACGGCCTTCGCCGCGCCTGTCGTCGTCGGAATGATCGATTCGGCGGCCGCCCGTGCCCGGCGGTAATCTTTGTGCGGCAAATCAAGGATTTGCTGGTCATTCGTATAGGAATGGACCGTTGTCATCATGCCGCGCCTAATGCCGAAATTGTCATTCAATACTTTGGCGAATGGAGCAAGGCAGTTCGTTGTACAGGATGCATTTGATATGATGTGATCTGTTTCCGGATTATACTTCTCTTCATTCACACCCATGACGATGGTAATGTCTTCATCTGTTGCCGGAGCCGATATGATGACTTTTTTTGCACCTGCCTCCAAATGCTTGGCGGCGTCATTCCTTTTTGTAAAACGCCCGGTGGATTCAATCACGATGTCGGCACCAAGGTCTCCCCAGCGTATCCGGGACGGATCTCTTTCGGCAAACACCTGCAGCTTGCGGCCGCCCACGATGATTTTATCATTTTCTGCGAAGATTTCTTCACCAAGAGTTCCATGCACTGAATCATATTGAAGCAAATGTGCAAGCATCCCGGCATCCGTTAAGTCATTCACAGCTACAATTTCAACTTCTTGGGACTTGAGCGCGGCCCGGAAAACATTTCTCCCAATTCTTCCAAAACCGTTGATTCCTACTTTTACTGACATACTTTTATTCCTCCTTCAATATTTCTGCTGCCGCACCTTCATCTGTGACCAACACGGTTGATTTAGGCGCATTTTTCATGTATGACCTTATAGCTTTTGCCTTCGATTTTCCTCCGGCCGCTGCAATGACATGTTTGAAGCGGGGAAGATCCTTTAACTGCAAGCCGATTGTGGAGACTTTATGCACAATGTTGCCGTCAAGATCGAAATAATAGCCGAATGCTTCCCCGACAGCGTGTCCCTTCATAATTTTATCCATGCTTTCTTCATCCGTATTCCGCCGCTCAGCCATTTTCATTGCTTCTCCAATTCCATGCAGCACGATATCGGCTGACCGGATCAAGCTGAGTGTGTTATTGATGGACGGTTCTTTTAACAATATTGAGCGGAGCTCATCGCTTACTTCATCCGGGACATATAAGACACGGTGCGTGCCCCCTGTATTTTCCGCCATTGCCGCACAAATGGAGTTGGCCTGGTCACTGACTTTTCCGCCTACACCGCCTCGTGCGGGTACAAATAACATCTCCCTCCCCGCAACATTTATGTCCATAAGCGCTTTGGCCACGGAGCCCATCGTTGTTCCGCCTGTGACCGTTATCGTATTTTTCTCATCAAGCAAAGCCGCCAGCCTTCGGGCGCACGCTTTCCCGATCTCATCCTTGATTAACGGCATTTTGTCGCTGTCTCCGGGAACGATGATTGTTTCTGCGATCCCGAGATGCTCGCTTAACTGTTTTTCCGCCTTATGAATTCCGATAATCTCCTTCATCAAGTCTTCAAGCTTGGTTAAAAGCTTTCTTCCATCCGATGTGAGGCGCATACCGGCAGGTTGAAAATCAATCAGGTGCCGGTCTTTTAGAAATTCCACCTCGCCTCTCAGCACCCGTTCTGTCATATCCAGCATTTGGGCCAAGGGCCTTCTTCCTACCGGCTCCGTCAGCCGGATTGACCTTAGAACGAAATACCGCCTTTCCATAGCATCCAGGAGGTCAGGCACCAACTGCTGCTGGAGCTTTAGCAACTCCTTCATATCAATCCCCTCTTCACATCGGTCCCATAGGGTCGTTTTTTGTCCCACTTTATCAAAAAAAGAACCAGCCATTACAGATATAATAGCAGGTTCAATAGGGTCATTTCAAATTTTCTTTCAGTTCTTTTTCCAAAGCCGCCAAATCGATCCGGCCATACTGGACAATTTCCCCGTTTATTTCAACAACAGGAATCATCAGTCCGAATTTTTCCGTCAGCTCGTCGCTTGCGTCGATATCCTTTTCTATAATTTCAAAAGGGTATTCTTCCTGAAGCAGCTGCAAAAGCAGCTTGCCTTCTTCACAAAGCTCGCATTTGTTTCTTGTATAATAGTTAACTTCCATTTTCTACTCATACCGTTTCCTTTTTGTTGATGAGGGGATGCGCAGCTGCTCCCGGTATTTGGCAACAGTCCTCCTTGATAAAGTGAGGCCTTTATCTTTCAGCATGTTCGCAATTGCCTGGTCGGACAGCGGCTTGCCCTTGTCCTCCTTGTCGATGAGCCCTTTGATTAAGGCCTTCGCCTGGCCTGCCGATGCCTGTTCTCCGTCGCTTGCCGTATTTGACTGGAGAGCCTGGGAGAAGAATTTTTTAAGTTCATGCATGCCGCTCGGCGTTTGTATATATTTTCCCCTGATAGCCCGGCTCACAGTTGATTCATGTACTTCTATTTTTTCAGCAACATCTTTTAATGTCAACGGCTTGAGGAAGCGGGGACCTTTCAGGAAAAAGTCCTGCTGTTCTTCAATGATCGCCATTCCCACTTTCATCAATGTCTGCTTTCTCTGTTCGATGCTGCGCATGATCCAGCGGAAGTCCTGGCGCTTATCATTTAAATACTGTTTCACCTTATCATCCGCGACGCTTGCCATTTCATTATAATAATCAGATTGATAACGAATGGCCGGCAGATGCCTTTCAAACAACTGCAGTTCCATCTTCCCGTCATTGATCTCCAAAATGAGATCCGGAATAACGTATTGGGGCCTTTCGTAATCAAAGCGGGTGCCGGGCCGCGGATCCAGCGTCGTAATGAAATCGGCCGCCTGCTGGATTTCTTTCAGGCTGACATCCAGTTTTTCCGATAAAACCTTCCATTTTTTCTCCGCAAACTCATTGAAATATTCAGTCAATAGCTCGACAGCCAATTCCGGGGTATCGTCTCTTCTCCATGCTTGCAACACAAGGCATTCCTGCAGCGACCTTGCGGCTACCCCTGCAGGCTCAAGGCTCTGGACAAGCTGCAAGATCTCTTCTGCCTCTTCTATTGATGTACCGGTAATAGCGGCAGCTTCTTCGACAGTTATTGTCAAATATCCATTCGGATCTAAATTATATATGAATTGTTCAACTAGTTTTTCTTGAAAATCGGACAGCGCTTTCATCACCAGCTGAGAGAACAAATGATCGGCAAGCCCCTCAGTCGGCTCAGCCATTTGCTCGAGCCATTTTTTTTGATCATTTTCAGGATTGGTGACTTTTCTTTTCCTCACTCTGTCGTAGCGGGGATCTACAGATCGAACGATTGGTGATTCAAGCTGGATGAGCGGATTCTCCATTTCTTTCATTTCAAGAAAAGCTGTTAATTCATGGGCGGTGTACTGCAATATCGTAATCGCCTGCTGCAGCTCCTGCGTCATCGTCAGATTCAAGGTTTGTTTTTGCAACAAAGCCGGTTCCAGTTTCATTGATCCTATCCCCCCTCCTGCTATTTTACTATATTATCATAAAATCGTATATAAGTTTTAGAATTTGCGCCTGCCATCCTCCCATTGTGATCTTTTTGGCGAAAAAAACAAAATTCCGCAAGAGCGGAAAATCGAACTGCCTATTTTGTCGCTTTCTGGGTAGTTGTCCATTCGCTGGACGGTTGTCCTACATACTATTTAATATACGTTTCTAAAAAGGAGGATTTTGTCATGAGACATTATAAACCTTGCGGCTGCTATAAGAAATGCACATGCGGCTACCCGCAGGCCAAACCTGCGCAGCAGCTGCCTGCCCAAACAATGCCTGCGCAAATCAGCCCAACAAAACAACTGAATGAATATGTGGGCCAGGATGTCTATATTCCAGTAGTGCATCCTTCCCATACAACGCAAGTAAATCATACAACTTATAAATATATGCATTCCTACCCGCACACAAAATCAGTCGTAAACTCAGTTTCCGAAGAACATTACTGTGTATGCCCGCCTAAACAGCCTTGCGGATGCAAACCGAAACATTACTGGTAATCAAATGCGTAAAAGCAGGACTATCTGCTTTTGCGCTTGTTTATTCTTTTATGGAAAAAACTTCATAAAATGGACCTTAGGACGCATTGTTTAAAACATTTTTTTACACTAAAATGGAAACAAGGTCAGATTTCGACCTGATACCCCCTTTTATAATATTAGAAGAAGGCCTTTCAGACGAAGGGTTTTCTTACTTTTTCATCCCGGGAAATCCCGGGCTTTTTTATTAAGAAAAGTGCAAGCGCCTTGCCCAGTGCAGGCAAACAAGACGATTCACAATATTATCACTAATGATAGCTTTCGGTGCTTTAATTGCCATACTGTCTCAAGACAAAAAGAAATAGACCTCCCTTGAGCCTGGAAAACTTTTAGGGATGGTCTATTCCGAACCATTTGAGCCTGCCGCTCTTAAGAGGGCAAATATTGTACAAGACCGGAAGTGTTAGCAGCACTTGCGGTCTCTTTTTACCTTACGTATTTCTTAAAATGAAGCACCAACAAATGTTGATGCTTCAATGTGTTAGCGCCCTCGACAGGAATCGAACCCATATTTCAAGAACCGGAATCTTGCGTGTTATCCGTTACACTACGAGGGCAATTTTTATCGTACGATATATGATTATAATCGATAAAATTAAAGCTTGCAACCCTTAATTAGTTTAAATTATGTCCAGATGGTTAATATGATTTGTATGATATGCTTCTTTTGCAAGAAAGAATCGAATCGTTTGACCTATATTGACCATTATTGTATGATATCATTACATACAAAGGTTACCACAATGAAAACTGGCTGACTGTTTGGCCACTTTAAAGAGGAGGAGAAAGATGAATTTAATTCCAACAGTTATTGAACAGACAAACCGCGGGGAACGGGCATACGACATTTATTCAAGGTTGCTAAAGGACCGGATCATCATGCTTGGAAGCGCGATAGACGATAACGTAGCGAACTCGATCGTCGCACAGCTTTTATTCCTTGACGCGGAAAACCCGGAAAGGGATATATCCATCTACATTAACAGCCCGGGCGGCAGCATTACAGCCGGAATGGCGATTTACGATACAATGCAATTCGTCAAGCCGGACGTACAGACCATCTGCATCGGCATGGCGGCTTCCATGGGAGCTTTCCTGCTGGCAGCCGGAACGAAAGGCAAACGGTATGCCCTGCCTAACAGTGAAGTGATGATCCACCAGCCGCTTGGCGGTGCCCAAGGGCAGGCGACTGAAATTGAGATTGCTGCAAAACGAATTTTGTTCATGCGCGAAAAACTCAACAAGATTTTGGCTGAACGCACAGGCCAGCCGCTTGAAGTCATTGAGCGCGATACTGACCGCGACAACTTCATGACAGCGGAAAAAGCAAAAGAATACGGAATGATCGACCATATCATCGACCGCAATGAGAGCATCACGAAAAAAGACAAATAAAAATTAACGCGAAAAAAGGCTATCCTGGAAGTCTGTAAAAAGACTTTTTATGAGGATAGCCTTTTTCCTTCATTAGTTGTCATTTTCTACAAATTCCGCAAGCGATTTAATGGCATCTTCTTCGTCCGGACCTTCAGCAATCAGCTTAATGGATGCTCCTGTCCCGGCTGCAAGGCTCATCAATCCCATGATGCTTTTTGCATTAACCTTTTTACCATCTTTTTCAATGAAGACATCTGATGAAAACCGGTTGGCCTCCTGTACGAATTGTGCCGCAGGCCGTGCTTGCAATCCTGATTTCAATCCTACTGTCACTTCTTTTTCTGCCAATTTGCTTCCTCCTTCATTTTTCACAAACTTATTTTTTATTGATCAAAAGAGATGGATCGCCCGAGCGAAGTTTGTCTGCTATTTCATCTATTTTTCGCAGGCGATGATTGATGCCCGATTTGCTGATTTGTCCACTTGACACCATTTCACCCAACTCCTTGAGGGTAACATCTTGATGGGTCATCCTGAGCTCCGCTATTTCACGGAGTCGCTCCGGCAAATATTCCAGACCGACAGTCTCCTGGATGTAACGGATGTTTTCCACCTGTCTGAGGGCTGCGCCGATCGTCTTATTCAGATTGGCTGTTTCACAGTTGACCAGCCTGTTGACCGAATTTCGCATATCCCGGACAATCCGCACATCCTCAAAACGGAGAAGCGCATTATGGGCGCCGATGATATTCAAGAACTCGGTTATCTTTTCAGCCTCTTTCAAATAGGTAATATAACCGTTTTTCCTTTCCAGTGTTTTGCTGTTTAATCCATATTCGTTCATGAGTTCACATAATGAATCGTTGTGCTCTTTGTATAGCGAAGAAATCTCCAGATGATAGGATGACCTCTCAGGATTATTCACCGATCCTCCCGCGAGGAAAGCCCCTCGAATGTAGGATCTTTTGCAGCATTTCTTTTTGATCAGTTCAGAAGAAATTTTACGGATTAACATGAAATTGTCGCCAAGTATCATCAAATCTTTCAGTATGGATTCAGCATTCTCTTTTATACGGACAATATACACATTATTTTTCTTCAGGCGCATTTTCTTCCGTACAAGCAGTTCAACCGCTGCATCATAATTCTTTTTTATCAAAGTATAGATCCTTCTGGCAATTGCCGCGTTTTCAGTTTGAATATTCACGAGCAATTCCCGGTTGGAAAAAGATATGGAACCATTCATCCTGATCAGCGCCGATAGCTCTGCCTTGGAGCAGCAATCCTTTACAGGAAGATTTGTAAGTTCCTTTTTCGTTTCCGAGGCAAAAGACATTGTCGCTTCCTCCTTTACCAACGTCTAAATGCTGGCAACCCGGCTCATATCCCTGCCCAATAATGAGTAAAGTATTTTTGCCACCGCTTCTGTGTCATGGCGGATAAAACCTTTTTCGATGGTGGCGATGTCTCCCTGGACAACCTCCATTCCAAGGGAAACAAGCTGATCGACATCGAAATAGACGGGAATGGCCATTTCTTTCTCATAACGATGCTGCAGATCGGGAGGAATCTCTTTATTATTCACAAGTATTGTATCGATAAACGAGCAATCCATATGCTCATACAGGGCTTTCACATGCCTGCTTGCCGTAAAGCCCGTTGTTTCGCCCGGCTGTGTCATCAGATTGCAAATATATACTTTCCGAGCCTTTGCATTGCACACTTCTTCTCCAAGGCCCGGAACAAGAAGGTTTGGAAGTATGCTCGTATATAAGCTTCCAGGTCCAACGACAATCAAATCCGCCTCATGGATCGACTGAATTGTTTCCGGAAGGGGCTTAATGACTTCTGGCGTCAAAAATACCTTCTTGATTTCTTTGCGGACTGCCGGAATTTTCGATTCTCCCGAAACAATCGTGCCATCCATCATTTCTGCGTGAAGAACAACACTCTGGTTGGCGGCGGGAAGGACCTTTCCGTGTACATTTAACACCCTGCTCATTTCCTTCACCGCCTGGACAAAGTCGCCGGTAACGGATGTCAGGGCAGCAATGATCAAATTCCCCAATGAATGGCCGGAAAGCTCATTTGAAGTATTAAAGCGATGCTGGAACATGTCTATGATGAGCGGCTCAGCATCAGATAATGCAGCAATTACGTTTCGTATATCTCCGGGCGGCGGTATTGCCAGCTCGGTCCTTAATCTTCCGGAACTTCCTCCGTCGTCAGCAACGGTTACAATGGCCGTGATATCGACAGGGTACTTCTTCAGCCCCCTTAATAGGACAGGCAGGCCGGTACCTCCGCCAATGACCACAATTTTCGGTGTGGATTGTGCCGTCATGTGGCTATTTCCTTTCTCTTTTTGATATCACGGTGTGTAACCCGGATATGATAGTCGTTTTCAAAATAATGCCCGATATATTCCGAAAGTGCAACCGAACGATGCTGCCCGCCTGTACACCCGATGGCAATCACCAGCTGGCTTTTTCCTTCCCTTTTGTAATGCGGCAGCATGAAAGCGAGCAAGTCGGTCACTTTGGCAAGGAATTTTTGGGTATCGCTCCACTTGAGGACGTAGCTCGCAACCTCTTCCTCCAGTCCTGTTTTTGGCCTCATATGGTCAATATAGTGGGGATTCGGCAAAAACCTTACATCGAACACAAGATCAGCATCGATGGGAAGGCCGTGCTTAAAGCCGAATGACATGACATTCACCATAAAGGTGGCTTGTTTATTCGCGGAAAACTCTGTCAGGATCTTTTCCCGCAATTCTTTTGGCTTCATCTGGGATGTCTTATAAATATGCTGTGCCCGGCCCTTCAGCTCCTCAAGCAGCTCCCTCTCCTGTCTAATCCCCTCAAGCGGGAGGCCCAGCGGAGCAAGGGGATGGGAACGCCGCGTCTCTTTATATCTCCGGACAAGCACTTCATCATCGGCATCCAGGAACAGAATTTGCGGTGTCACCCAATTGGAATCGGACAAATCATCGATGACCCGAAGCAGCGTATCAAAGAACTCCCTGCCTCTTAAATCCATAACAAGCGCAACCTTGTTCATTTTATTGCCGGATTCCTTCATCAATTCCAGAAATTTGGGCATCAATGCCGGCGGTAAATTGTCCACGCAAAAGAAACCCAGATCCTCAAAGCTGTGGATGGCAACCGTTTTTCCTGCCCCTGACATGCCTGTAATGATAACTAACTGAATATCCTCCATGGATCCGTTATTCATGGAATTCACCCTCTCTAATCTGAAACCAGGGATTTTACATATATATATATGCGACAGCAGCCTGTACGCTCCTCGTTATTATGTAATTATAAAATACACTTGTAGAAAAAAGACGGTGTTCTTCATATTATACTATTTTCCTTCCAAGAAGGACAGCGTGATGAAGAAGTTTCCCCGGCTAAAATAGTACAAAAGCGGAAATCGGATGATTAGGGAGTTCGCAAAAACCATATTCATTAACATCAAAAAAAGCACAGGAATCATCCTGTGCATCAAAAGGGATATTGTATAAAAAGGGGGTCAATATCTCATATATAAATATACACAAATTACATTGCAGCACTGTTACAAACAGATTAAATGGCGATTACTGTTTGGCAAGCTGCCCATCTTTCAAACGTTCAATATAAATTTGAGCACTTTGTGCAGCGATGCTTCCGTCACCTGTGGCCGTTACGATCTGTCTCAATAGTTTGTCACGGACATCCCCCGCAGCAAAAATACCGGGAACACTTGTCGCCATGTTCTCATTTGTTTCAATATAGCCCGCTGCATTTGTGATCCCGAGATTTGCCACGGATTGAGTCAACGGATTCATTCCAACGTAAACGAACATACCGTCCGTCTTAAACTCTCTTTCGGAACCGTCTTTTGTCGAAACGAGAGTGACGGAACCTACTTTTCCATCTTTCTCGTTCACTTGCTTCACAGTATGGCTCCAGATAAAGTCGATCTTATCATTGGCAAACGCACGATCTTGAAGGATTTTTTGGGCCCGCAGCTCATCTCGGCGGTGAATAATGGTCACTTTTGAGGCAAAGCGCGTCAAGTAGGCACCTTCTTCAACGGCAGAATCTCCGCCTCCGATGACGACCAGCTCTTTGTCTTTAAAAAATGCACCATCACACACAGCACAATAGGATACGCCCCGTCCTGTCAATTCGGATTCCCCTGGAACCCCGAGCTTCCGGTACTCGGCACCTGTAGCAACAATAACAGCATACGCCCTGTACTCTTTGCCTCCTGCCTTGACAACCTTATACGGGTCTCCGTCAACTATTTCCTTAATGTCGCCATAGGCATACTCCGCGCCAAATTTTTTCGCATGTTCAAACATTTTTGTGGAAAGGTCCGGCCCCAGGATATGATCAAATCCAGGGTAGTTCTCCACGTCTGCCGTATCGGCCATCTGGCCGCCCGGGACTCCGCGTTCAATCATGAGGGTGGACAGGTTGGCGCGGGATGTATAGACGGCAGCGGTCATTCCGGCGGGCCCTGCTCCCGCAATGATCACATCATAAATTTTGTCTTCTGACATCGCTCATACACTCCTTCGTTGTCCTATCGAAAGAAATTCCGACAAAAGAACAATTTTCACTTTATAATCTTTTTAATTAGTTCCTTATTTGATATCGTATTAAAGTATTTGCTATACGTCCAAACATATGCTCAATTAAAGGTATCGTTCTATTTTTATGATATATTTCCGAAGTGTGGCTGGGGAAATCCCGTATTTTTTTGCGATTTCGCGCTGCGTTTTCGCCTCGTTTTTCTCCATGCTCCAAACATATTCCGCAGCGGCGGCATAAGCTGCAGGATTTGCAAATTTTTCTCCGGTCTCAATGGCCTTTTGAAAAAAATCAAACCAGATTTTGAGCAGATCAAAGACATCAGCCGGGCGGTCTTTGTGCCTTTCATATAATTCGATTGCTGTTTCATGCGCCTTATCAATCCTCATTCCACCACGAAGCTCCTGTCTTTTTTCAACCTGGAGAATCGTTGCCAGATATAGCTTTTCCGGATAGCTGAATTCCTCAATCGATTTAAAGGAAGGGTGAGTCAACAGCGCCGGCTGTCTGTCGGAAATCGAAATAAAGAAAATCGCGCATAGCCGTTCCGCAATTTTTTCGCTTCGCAGCAGCTTCAAAAGGGCTTGGTCCCCTTCGTTTCTTTTATCGGCTTCTTCGATAGATTCGTCCCATGGCGCGTTACCCGACTTTTCAGGTTCCAGTAAAACAAGCCGGTCCCAGGCAGCTTTTGCGGCTTTCTCATTTCCGGTAAAATAAGCTGCTTTGGCTAGCCAATAATAAAATCCTGCATTTCCCGGATAACCTGATTTTTGGAGCTGGCGCAGCCAAAAGTAAGCCAAGTCGTATTGTTTGGCCAGCGCAAATGTCGCTCCCAATTTATAGCGGTGTTCCGGAATAAGCGGTTTGATTTTTTCCAATGCTTCCAACAAGCGATCCAGGTCTTCCGTTTGGTCTTCGTAATAATAAAATACAGCCAAATTGCACAACGCATGCAGGTTGCCCGGATTATGGGCGATCACTTTTTCCGTCATCGAAAAGGCTTTGCTCGTTTCCCCTTCGTAAAAATAAGCCAATGCCAAATTATTATAGGCAGGCCAGAATTCAGGGTAGGCTTTTACCATTTTCTCAAGCATTTGCACGGCTTCTGAATATTTTCCATCTTCCAGCAGGGATTTTGACTCTTCCTGCAATTGAAGAAGCTCCTCCTGCTCTTTCATCAAAGCCATATTATCATCATCGTCGATCCCTATCCACTCGAGCAGCTCCTCCGCTTCGTCCGCAAATTCTCCCACTTCATCTTTTTCCAGATAAAGCCTTGCATATCGGCAGGCCTCCGTAAAAAGCCCCAGATGAGCATAATTATTTGCCAAAAAGTAGTAGCACTCCGTCATCCGTTCATCCAGTTCATTCAATGTCATAAGCAGAAGCTGATTGGACTTTTCATAATCTCCTGTTTCGGTATGGACAAGAGCAAGCTGGCAGGCAATCATCGGTTCCAACGGTTCCAGCTCCAATGCTCTCTGCAAATACTTTTTGGCATTTGTAAAATCAAAGCGATCATATGACTGGAGCCCTTTATGAAAATAGTAATCTCCTGTCGGCAAAAAACTATAGATTTTCGCTTGATTTCTTTTCTTTTTCGAGTATCTGGACATCGTATTTCCTCCGTTGCTATCGTCCTTTGTCGCTTTTTGTAGTATAACATACAAAATTGTCTCTTTAAATCGCCAAAAAAGGAAACTATCAAATTCATACGCCGAACAAGGACCCAATAGAACGATTGTATTTCATTTTAACCTCTAAAACATTTTTCAAACAAAAAATGACCCGTAAAGAAAAGCGAAAGCGCCCGTTTAGCGACGTACAAACTGGAGCACTCCGCAATGAGATAAAGGAAACACGGCGACGAAGGAGCCGATGTTGACTTATCGTAGTGGAGGAGTGCGAAGTTTGCTAGTCGCTGGGCGCTGGAGCTGGACAAAGCACAATAATTTTATACGAATATCTTTGAAAAAATTTTTTCTTTCTTTCCTTTTTAAAAAGGATCATCAGCTCTATTTGAAGTATCCGCCTTCCGGCGTTCATCCATTTCTTCTTTTGTATAAATAATTTTCATCGGATTTCCGCCGGCAAATGCCCCTGCCGGAACATCTTTATGTACCAGGGTGCCCGCCGAAACGACCGCTTCATCCCCAATTTCGACTCCGGGGAGAATGGTCGTATTCGCACCGATCAGAACGTTATCGCCAATAACGACAGGCCCCAGTCTGTATTCCTTAATTAAGTACTCGTGGGCAAGGATCGTCGTATTATAGCCGATGACCGTATTCGTTCCGACAGTGATTTTTTCCGGAAACATAATATCCGGCATGACCATCAGCGCGAAGGATGTCTTTTCCCCGACCGACATGTTCAGGAATACACGGTACATCCAATTTTTCAAGGCTAAAAAAGGAGTGTACCTCGCAGCCTGGATGACGATGAAATTCCGCATCACCTTCCAGAACGGGACGGTTTTGTATATATGCCATAAAGAATTGGCACCCTCTACAGGGAACCGCTCCGTTCTTCTCATCTGACGCCCACTCCGACAATACCGAGAAGATCGGACATCCTATCAAGCATAAAATCCGGCTCGTACTGTTTTAGATAGTCCGCTCCTTTCACGGACCAGGCTACTCCGCATGTGTAGGTGCCGGCATTTTTTCCGCCTAAAATATCATGATAGTTGTCGCCGATCATCATCGCTTCGCCGGGCTTGGATTCAAGTGCGGCCAGCGCCTTTTCAAGCGGCTCGGGATCAGGTTTCGCTTTCTCCACCTCATCCAGCGTTACGACGACATCAAAAAACTTGTCCAAATTCGCAAGGGCCAGCCCTTTTAAAACAGTCTTCCTGATTTTCGTCGATACGATCGCCATTTTAAAGTTATTTTCATGCAGTGACCGGATCGTCTCATAGACTCCTTCAAATTCGTGTACAAGCAAATCATGCTTCTCCGCGTTGAACTTGCGATAGACATCAACCATTTCCTCCGCTTTTTCCGGATCCACACTTACAAATGCATCGATCAGCGGCGGTCCAAGAAACGGCAGAACATCCTTGCGAGTGAAGCGCCCCGGATAAAACTTTTCAAAGACGTGCAAGTAGGAAGTGATAATCAATTCATTCGTATCAAGAAGCGTTCCGTCCAAATCAAATAACAATGTGTTAATTTTATCAGTCACTATACAACTTTCCCTTTCGATGTGTTTTCCTTCATTCCGAGCATCCTGATGAATGCCCAGGCCGTTTTGGCAACACTGACGTTTTATACATTCATCATTCTCTCCCATTTAACAAGATCTTCATTCATAATAGCGGGCTTTTGCCAGGCCTGCTTTTCTCCGATACACCCAAAAGATAACAGCCCCGGCAATCAAAACAAGGGAAATGACCTGCGCCATCCTTAAGCTGCTCGTCAGCATCAGGCTGTCCGTCCTCATTCCTTCCACAAAGAAGCGGCCGATCGAATAGTAAATCACGTAGGAGAGAAAAAGCTCGCCGCGGTGCAAGTTCACTTTTCTCAATAAAATGAGCAGGACAAATCCGATGATATTCCAAATGGATTCATAGAGAAACGTAGGATGGTGGTAGGCGCCTTCTATGTACATCTGGTTGATGATAAAATCGGGAAGGTGCATGTTTTCAAGGAAAGCGCGGCTTACCTCTCGTCCATACGCTTCCTGGTTCATAAAATTTCCCCAGCGGCCGATCGCCTGTCCAAGAATGAGGCTCGGCGCAGCAATGTCCGCAATCTTCCAAAATGAAATTCCTTTGAATTTGGAAAAGACGACAGCCGTGGCAACCGCTCCGATGAGCGCACCGTGAATTGCAATGCCGCCTTCCCAAACTTTTACAATATCGGCGGGATTCTGAGAATAATAATCCCACTGGAATATGACGTAATATATGCGGGCGCAAATGATAGAAATGGGGATCGCCCATATGAGCAGATCAGGAAAAGTTTCTTTATCGAGATGATGTTTGGTCCCTTCCCGCATCGCAAAATATAATGCCAGTGCAATTCCCAGGCCGATGATGATACCGTACCAATGAACGGCAAACGGGCCAATTTGTATGGCAATCGGGTTCAGTGGTTGAAAATCCGGGTCCATAATTTCAACTCCATGAAAAGTAGTTTTTTAGTCGAATTGGCTTTCTTCCTCTGTCATCACGTCGGACAGCCTGTCGGCAAACTGCTCGGCCGCATTCATTCCCATTCTTTTCAAACGGAAATTCATCGCTGCCACTTCGATAATGACGGCCAGGTTCCGGCCGGGGCGTACCGGAATTGTCAGCTTTGTAATTTCTGTATCAAAAATTTTAACGGTCTCTTCGTCGAGTCCAAGCCTGTCGTATTGCTTATCCCCGTCCCAGAATTCAAGATGGATCGTCAGGGTAATTCTTTTATACGGGCGGACAGCTCCCGCTCCAAACAACGTCATCACATTGATGATGCCCAACCCGCGAATTTCCAGCAGATGTTCGAGCAATTCCGGGGCAGTTCCCACAAGCCTGTCCATATCGACTTGGCGGATTTCAACGCAGTCATCCGCAACAAGCCTGTGGCCTCTTTCGATAAGGGCTAGCGCCGTTTCGCTTTTCCCAACGCCGCTTTGGCCGGTGATGAGGACGCCAACTCCAAATATCTCTACAAGCACTCCGTGAACAGCAGTTGTGGGTGCCAGCTTATTTTCCAAATAATAGGTGAGACGGCTTGAAAAACCGGTCGTCTTCATCGGTGTCCGCAAAACAGGAACCGAATGTATTTCAGATACTTCAATCAATTCTTCAGGCACATCCATGCCGCCCGTGATAATGATGCACGGGGTCGCATCGGTGCAAAGCTGCTCCATTCGGTATTTTCTTTCGCCTCTCATGAGCATTTCTGTGAATTTTACTTCTGTCCGTCCCAAAAGCTGGACACGCTCGGCCGGATAGTAATGAAAAAAGCCGGCAATCTCCAATCCGGGCCGGGAAATATCACTAGTCGTAATCGGTCTGTGAATCCCTTCCTCGCCGCTGACCAGTTCCAGATCGAATTCCTTGATGATATCTTCCGTACGAACTTTCGCCATCGGAATCCCTCCCTTATCGAAACCTCTTGCTGTAAACTTCGGTTTCTGCACAAAAAAAACTTCACCCTGTCTATTTTAGCACTTTCTGCTTAATAAACTCCACCATTCAAGAAATTTTGTGCTTGGAGATGACCCCGAGGCGGGAAGGTTAGACGCGGATTTTCCTCTATCCGCGGGTATATGCCAAATAACCCGGTCCAGCCAAGGCTGTCCGGGTTATTTGTTCCGATCAGGATTCAAAATTGTTTTTTGAATGATTATATTGACCAGTACCATGATCACTGCAATCAGGAAGGTCAGCCCGAATCCATCGATTTCGAATTTGGTGCCCATGAGGGCGTCAGTCATCGATAATGTGATGGCGTTGATTACCAGCAAAAAGAATCCAAGCGTCAGCAAGGTGATAGGCAATGTCAAAAGGATGAGAAGCGGCCTCACCAAAACGTTCAATATTGACAGTACAATACTTGCTGCAACGGCCGCTCCAAAGCTTGAGACATGGACTCCTTCAAAGTAACCGGCAAACGCGATGAAAAGAACTGCGTTGATTAGAATTCCAATCAACCATCTCATGCTTTATTCTCCTTTTTGGTTTGCTTTTCTAATGAACACGGATCCGGTTTTTGTGTCCGCTTCAAGATACAGGGTCTGATCATCCGTTCCGCTGCGCTTGAACTTCATTTGCTTTTGGATGACTTCCTTCTTTTCATGGAGAACATTGATGCCTTCCAAATCCAGCTTATAGCTTCCAAGATTGGATCGGATTTCCCCGTCGATTGTCGCAGTATCCGGAACATTTACATAAATATTTCCTGTTACAGCTTTGGCTTCGAACATTTCTGTACCGGAATGTTCCAGCGTGCAATGGATATTCCCGTTGAAGGACTTCAACTCAGCCTTTCTGGAGAACCCTGACACGTCAATCGCTCCGTTGACCGTTTCAGCCTCAATGCTGTCGGTATTCAAATCGATCACTTTTATTTGGCCGTTCACCGTATCGATATCAAGCTTCTTGCCGGAAATGCCGGTCAAGTCGACTTTTCCGTTCGTTGTTTTCACGATCAGATGCTCGGTTTCAAGCAGTTCCCCTGTCATTTCTCCGTTAAAAACACGAACCGCCATCTTTTTATAAATTTTTCTTGGAATATAAGCCGTTGTCTCCACACGCATCCATTTGGATTTCGTCGCGAAACAAAGGAGCCCGTTTTCCTGGGAAAAAACCGTATTATCAAGGAAATAGCTGCGGCCTTCATCGCGGTCTTCCACCCGGTAAACTTTCGCCTGGCATTCTACGCGGACTTCCTGCTGGTCCCAAGCAATGAGGCGGACAGGCCCATTGGCGATATCAATGTCGATCCGCTCAATTTGTTCATCCGCCTGCTGGAACACATGCGGGACTTCGACTGACTGGGTAATCTGCCAATCGATATCCTTGATTTTCCGAAGCGCCGTGTTGACGAAATCGAAAATCCGCTCGCCGGCCTGCTCAATCTGCGAATAGAAAGTATCATCGCCTGAACCCGATTCCTTCGATTGGCTCTGCTTGTTCCATGTTGAATCACCGCTTGATCCCGCAGTGGACTCCGCTTTTGACCCGGCCTTTGAAGAAGTTTCCGGGCTGGAAGGCTCTGCTGCTGTACCTTCGGCATCCCCGCCTTCCAATGCATCAAGCAAAATGATTGCTTCCTGAGCCGACAGCTTTCCTTCTTGCACCATTTCAAGTATTCGTTTTCGATCCTGGTTCATGGTCAATCCTCCTATTTTTCATCTGTCATGTAATACGAGATGAACGGGAAAAATGTTTCACTCTCGGAAAAAATTACTTGGCAATGGCTTCTTCTTTCGTTTCCTTCAGGGTGATCAACCGTTTCATGCGGGCTTTATCCCGCTCTAAAATCGGCTTCAAATATCGGCCCGTATGGGATTCGGGGGAATCCGCGATTTTTTCGGGCGTGCCCGTTGCAACAATCGTTCCTCCCTTATTACCGCCTTCAGGTCCAAGATCGATGATATAATCGGTTGTCTTGATCACATCCAGATTATGTTCAATGACGAGAACTGTGTTTCCATTATCGACTAACCGCTGCAAAACGTTTAACAGGCGTGCAATATCATCAGCATGCAGTCCTGTTGTCGGTTCATCCAGAATATAGATCGAGCGGCCGTTTGAACGCCTGTGAAGCTCGGATGCGAGCTTCACCCTTTGTGCTTCTCCTCCGGAAAGTGTTGTTGCCGGCTGTCCCAGCTTCATATAGCCAAGCCCCACATCGGCAATCGTCTGCAGCTTTCGTTTGATTTTCGGGATGTTTTCGAAAAACTCCAATCCATCCTCAATGGTCATATCCAGAACATCTGCAATATTTTTCCCTTTATATTTTACTTCCAGCGTTTCCCGATTATACCTTTTGCCGTGGCACACTTCACAGGGTACATACACATCGGGTAAAAAGTGCATCTCAATCTTGATGATCCCGTCACCTCGGCATGCTTCGCATCTTCCGCCTTTGACGTTGAAGCTGAAGCGGCCTTTTTTATAACCGCGGACCTTTGCCTCGTTGGTGGAAGCAAACACGTCACGGATATCATCAAACACGCCGGTATACGTGGCCGGGTTGGAACGCGGCGTCCGGCCGATCGGTGACTGGTCGATATCAATCACTTTTTCCAGGTGATCCAAGCCCTTAATTTCCTTATGGGCGCCGGGTTTTGCTTTGGCCCTGTGAAGTTTCATCGCAAGGGATTTGTGTAAAATTTCATTGATCAATGTACTTTTTCCCGAACCCGAAACACCTGTTACAGCAATAAATACACCGAGCGGAATTTTGACATTCACATTTTTAAGATTGTTTTCCTTCGCACCTTTTATTTCGATGAACCTTCCGTCAGAAATACGGCGCTCCGGCGGAAGCGGAATGAATTTTTTCCCTGACAAATATTGCCCTGTCAATGAATCATGCTGCTTCATCACTTCTTTCGGCGTACCGCAGGCGACAACTTCCCCGCCGTGCACGCCTGCCCCGGGACCGATATCAATCAAATAATCCGCTGCCAGGATCGTATCTTCGTCATGCTCCACAACAATGAGCGTATTGCCGATGTCACGCATATTTTTCAGCGTCCCAATCAGGCGGTCGTTATCCCGCTGATGAAGCCCGATGGAAGGTTCATCGAGTACATACAATACCCCTGTCAGGCGAGAGCCGATTTGCGTGGCGAGCCTGATCCGCTGGGCTTCCCCTCCGGAAAGCGTCCCCGCCGCGCGGCTCAATGTCAAATAATCCAGGCCGACATTAACAAGGAAACTCAGCCTCTCATCAATCTCTTTTAAAATCATGTGCGCGATCTGCATCTCTTTTTCTGTTAAGTGAATGGTTTTGAAAAACTGTGCAGCATCCTGGATAGACAGCTCTGTCACCTGGCCGATATGCTTGTTTTCGATTTTGACGGCCAAGCTTTCTTCTTTCAGCCTGTACCCGCTGCAGCGCGGGCACGGCTGTTCCGCCATGTATTTTTCCATTTGCTCCCTTATATAATCGGAGCTTGTTTCATGATAGCGGCGCTCCACATTCCGGAGAACACCCTCAAATCTGATGCTGCTTTCCCTCACCTGGCCAAAATCATTTTGATAGCGGAAGCGGATCAGATCCGCCCCCGAGCCGTATAAAATTTTATCCAAATGCTCCTTCGGCAAATCCTTCACCGGAACATCCATGCTGATGGCATAATGTTTGCACACGGTTTTTAAAAGCTGCGGGTAATATTGCGAACTGACAGGAATCCAAGGAACAATCGCCCCTTCACTCAATGCCAGGGAATCATCAGGAATGACTAGATCCTTATCCACTTCCAGCTTCGAACCGAGGCCGTCACACTCCTGGCAGGCACCAAACGGGCTGTTGAACGAGAACATCCGCGGTTCCAATTTATCGATGGAAAAACCGCATTCCGGACACGCATGATGTTCGCTGAACAGCAGCTCCTCTTCGCCGATTACATCGATCATGACTTTTCCTTCACCGAGGCCAAGCGCTGTTTCGAGCGAATCCGCCAATCGTGTTTCTATATCCTCTTTGATCACAATCCGGTCAACGACAACCTCGATGGAATGCTTTTTATTTTTTTCAAGCTGGATGTCTTCGCCGAGATCAAGGATCTCACCATCCACCCGAACGCGGACGAAGCCTTGCTTCTTAATGTCCTCAAGCACCTTGACATGGGCGCCCTTCCTTCCGGAAATGACAGGTGCAAGAACCTGGATCCTCGTTCTTTCCGGGTAATCCATGATCCGATCGACCATTTGCTCGATCGTCTGGGACGTGATTTCAATCCCGTGGACAGGACAAATCGGCCGGCCCACCCTGGCAAACAGCAAGCGCAGATAGTCATAGATTTCCGTCACCGTTCCGACAGTCGAACGGGGATTTCTGCTTGTCGTTTTCTGATCGATTGATATCGCCGGAGACAGCCCTTCAATTGCATCAACGTCCGGTTTATCCATCTGCCCTAAAAATTGTCTGGCATATGCTGACAGCGACTCAACGTAGCGCCGCTGGCCTTCCGCATAAATGGTGTCGAACGCCAACGAAGACTTTCCGGAACCGGAAAGCCCCGTGACCACAACGAGCTGGTCCCTTGGAATCGTGACATCGATATCTTTTAGGTTATGGGCACGTGCGCCTTTAACAATGATTTTTTCTAGTGCCATCGCTGTTTCATCCTTCCGCTTTCAACTCCAAAATGGCATCGCGAAGCTGCGCCGCCCGTTCAAAATCAAGCGCTTTTGCCGCTTCTTTCATTTCCTTCTCCATTGAAGTGATCAGCTTGTCTTTTTCCTTTTTCGTTAATTTTTTCGTATTTTCATAAGTGTATTCTTCTGTTTCCTCCGCTGCAACCGTCGCACGGATGACGTCGCGGACATCCTTTTGGATTGTTGTCGGCGTAATGCCATGCTTTTTGTTATATTCTTCCTGGATCGAGCGTCTCCGCTTCGTTTCTTTGATGGCCATATCCATGGAATCGGTGATTTTATCGGCATACATGATGACATGCCCGTTTGCGTTTCGCGCTGCCCGGCCAATTGTCTGGATGAGCGACCGTTCGGAACGCAAGAAACCTTCTTTATCCGCATCGAGAATGGCCACCAGGGACACTTCCGGTATGTCCAGCCCTTCCCGGAGAAGGTTGATTCCTACAAGGACATCATACTTTCCGAGCCTTAAATCGCGGATGATTTCAATCCTTTCCAAGGTTTTGATTTCAGAGTGCAGATACTGAACCTTTACCCCGACATCTTTTAAATAGTCCGTTAGATCTTCCGACATTTTTTTCGTGAGTGTCGTCACAAGGACACGCTCGTTTCTTTCAATCCGATCATTGATTTCACCAAGCAGGTCATCAATTTGCCCTTCAATGGGCCGGACATCGATCGTTGGATCAAGCAATCCTGTCGGACGGATGATCTGCTCGACCATTTCCGGTGTTTTTTCCAGTTCGTACGGTCCGGGAGTCGCAGATACAAACACAATCTGTTTAATATGTTTCTCAAATTCTTCGAACATGAGCGGCCGGTTATCAAGTGCTGACGGCAGGCGGAAACCGTGATCGACCAGCACCTGCTTCCTCGCCTGGTCACCATTGTACATTCCGCGGATTTGCGGAAGTGTGACGTGCGACTCATCGACGACGATTTGGAAGTCATCGGGAAAATAATCCAGCAGCGTAAAAGGAGTGGCGCCCGGCGGCCTTAAGGTCAAATGGCGGGAGTAGTTCTCAATCCCTGCACAGAAGCCCATTTCCCTCATCATTTCCAGGTCATATCTCGTTCGTTGTTCGAGCCGCTGGGCTTCAAGCAGTTTTTCCTCCGCCCGCAATTCGGCCAGCCGTTCTTCCAATTCAAGCTCAATATTTTGAATAGCGATCCTCAGCTTCTCCTCACCCGTCACATAGTGGGAAGCAGGGAAGATGGCCGCATGCTCGCGGTCACCGACAATCTCCCCGGTTAAAGCGTCTACTACCCGGATGCGGTCGATTTCATCGCCGAAAAATTCCACCCGGATGCATTGCTCTTCACGGGCTACAGGGAAAATCTCCACGACATCCCCGCGAACGCGGAACGTTCCACTCGTAAATTCGATGTCATTGCGTGCATATTGAAGATCGACAAGCCTGCGTAAAAGCTGATTCCTTTCTATTTCCATCCCTGTGCGGAGTGACAGAACGTGGTCCCGGTATTCTTCCGGGGAACCAAGGCCGTAAATGCAGGAGACACTGGCAATGATGATAACATCATTCCGCTCAAACAAAGCGGAAGTCGCCGAGTGCCTGAGCCGGTTGATTTCGTCATTTACGCTTGAATCTTTCTCTATGAACGTATCTGTCTGCGGTACATACGCCTCCGGCTGGTAATAATCATAGAAGCTGACAAAATATTCGACGGCATTGTTCGGAAAAAACTCTTTGAATTCACTGTACAACTGTCCTGCAAGCGTCTTGTTATGGGCAATGACAAGCGTCGGCTTGTTCACTTCCTTGATCATGTTTGAAACAGTGAACGTCTTACCGGTACCTGTTGCTCCCAATAGCGTCTGATACTTCTTTCCTGATTGGAAACCTTTAACAAGACGCTCGATCGCCTTTGGCTGGTCGCCAGCAGGCTTATATTTCGAAACTACTTCAAACTGGTTTTTCACACCGGCATCCTCCCGTTTTTCTTGAAAGATAAGAAAGCATAAAATTTTACCGAATTTTCTCTTCAAACAAGATTAACGTAATGTCCAGCTTCAGGCGCCATCGGCTCGAGGCCATAAGCCAATCGCTGATGAAGGCAAACTACGCCTTCTTCAGCGCTCGTCTAGCTTTGCGCCGATAGACGGGCGCCTTGCGCTTTTCTTACTATATCTATGTTTTTCCATCATTTTATTAAAATAGCCATACAGTCATTTTACCACAAACGGCCCTTTCATAACCAGAAATATGCGAACGTATTTTCGACACTGCGCAAAATTCATGAAACAATTTAGAGGCGCTTATTCGTAAAAAAGCCATGAAGTTGATCAAATGGAGTTTTCATCAAGAAAAGATCTATGGATGGGTATGATTATTTGGGGTTGTATCGGTGCCTTCGTTTGGCTATTCTATCAATCACTTTTCGTCAAATTTGATATTTTAGGGCTGGTGATTGCAGCAAGTATGATTTATTTTTTAGGGTGGATATGGTTTAATACCAAATACAAAATTGAAGGGGACATGCTCAATATACATTTTGGCCCTATAAAAAAACTTACACGGAATAAGTAACACCAACAAAAATAATAGGTTATAATAGACTTATAATTTATTTAA
>NZ_VEKZ01000179.1:0-425 GCF_007681465.1 Siminovitchia fortis | reverse complement strand
GAATGGCTTTTGGCTGCTGAATGGATAACCCTTCAAGGAGCCAGCGAAGCTCCTGTTGTGAAAGATGGCGTACTTCATTTTCATCTTTTGGCCATTGAAGTTTTCCACTATCCAAACGCTTATACAGCATGGCGAAGCCATCACCATCAAAATACAGACATTTATAGCGGTCTTTACTCCACCCTGAAAATAAGAAAATGGAATCGCCATATGGATCAAGTTCGAAAGAATCTTGAATCAGTGTGGCAAGCCCATCAATTCCTTTTCTCATATCTGTCTTACCGCAAATGATATAAATGTTTTTAACACTTGTATAGTCGTGTTTCACCCATTTTTCAACTCCCTCATGACCGCTTGGATGATATGCTCATCTACACCGTTAAAGAAGGAAATTTCAGCGTTTGCTGTTTTAATCGTTAGTTTTT
>NZ_VEKZ01000178.1:0-434 GCF_007681465.1 Siminovitchia fortis | reverse complement strand
TTTGCCTATGATAAGGTTAACGTTTTGTGGCAGGCGGATTTGTCGCATGGACCCTATATTCCCATCGATGGAAAGATGAAAAAAACATTTCTCATCGCCTATATTGATGATTGTTCCAGACTCGTACCGTACGCCCAATTCTTTAGCTCCGAGAAGTTTGACGGGCTTAGGGAAGTAACGAAGGAAGCCTTGATAAGACGTGGAAAGCCGACCATAGTGTATGCCGATAATGGAAAGATTTATCGGTCCGAGACCCTGCAATATGCGTGTGCCCAACTGGGCATTACCCTGGCGCACACCCAGCCTTACGACGCTCCTGCTAAGGGAAAAATTGAGAGGCTGTTTAAAACGATCCAAACACGCTTCTACCCCCTGTTAAAAAATGATCCTGTTCATTCTTTGGAGGAGCTGAATGAGCGTTTCTGGCAGTGGCT
>NZ_VEKZ01000177.1:0-439 GCF_007681465.1 Siminovitchia fortis | reverse complement strand
CTGTCTTTAATGGTCGGAATTCCTAATGGACGTTTCTTTCCGTCATCTTTAGGAATGTAGGTACGCAAGACAGGCTGCGGATGATATCGGTTCTCCTTTAGCTCAAGATAAAGTTCATTAAGAAATCTCTTCTCGCCATAGGACTCAATATCCTCCAGCGTCTGTAAGTCTACCCCGCCACTCCCTCGCTTTCTTTTTACTCTTTGCCATGCTTCCCACAAGATATCAGGTCGATAAATCTTATCATATAAGGCATGAAATCGGCGTGTTTTGCTTTCCTTGGCACAAAGGTATAATGTTTTCCAGAGTTCTTGAGCTTTTGCATGATTGGTGTAGTTAGCCATTTTCTTGGCATTCACTGACTCTTACCTCCTTTAAACATACGAACGAAGTAGGGTATTGGCTTGTGCCGTCCTTCCCTAGACAACGTTTTGTTGTC
>NZ_VEKZ01000176.1:0-447 GCF_007681465.1 Siminovitchia fortis | reverse complement strand
TTTCTCCTCTTTCTCCTCTGTCCATGTCTCCACCTGACCAATCAATGTACGGAGGGATAGTTTATCCAGGTGCCCGATGAGGCCCGTCATCATGGCCTTCATCCCTTCCGCCACCCAGCTCCGGCCGTTTTTCATGCGGCGGGCAAACACCCTCATGGTTGCCTCAGCACTGCCCATCGCCCGCATTCCTTCTGTGTCGATTCCTTTTTCATCCAGCCACTTCCTGTAATCGCCCAAGGCTTCCGGATATTGTTCCAGCTGCTTGATCAGCTCTTCCAGCCTTTCCTCTCTGCTTTCCTTCTCGAGAGTTCCGACTGCGCTGTTTAATTCTATGAGCAGCTTTTGTCCATCATAGGCAGCGAGTGCTTTCCGGATGGCCCTGTAACGGGGGTGGTCCCGAAAAATCCTCTGGATATCACGTGCCACATGGAAGCGGTCAATGGTAAA
>NZ_VEKZ01000175.1:0-459 GCF_007681465.1 Siminovitchia fortis | reverse complement strand
CCTGTTAAAAAATGATCCTGTTCATTCTTTGGAGGAGCTGAATGAGCGTTTCTGGCAGTGGCTTGAGGAGGACTATCACCGGAAGCCGCACGCTTCACTAGACGGGAAAACACCGCACGAAGTATTCCTGTCCCAATTGGATCATGTGACCTTCCTGGAAGACCTTTCCTTGTTAGACTCGATCTTCTTGAGGCGGGCGGAGCGAAAAGTGAAGCTGGATGGGACCATTACACTGGAGAAAAAACTATATGAGGTCCCTTCCCAATATATCGGGCAAAAAATTGAAATCAGAATGGACGAGCATAAAGTATATGTGTTTGAAGACGGCAAGCAAGCAGCCGAGGCCGTTCCGGTCTCCATGAATGATAACGCCCATGTCAAACGGGGGCAATCGCCGTTCGCCGTCTCCGAGGCTTCTCAGGAAGAGGAGGCAGGTCATGTATAAACCATTCTATTCAT
>NZ_VEKZ01000174.1:0-468 GCF_007681465.1 Siminovitchia fortis | reverse complement strand
TTTCATGGCAGAGGTGGATCAAAAAGATGGCACAACTGGGTCAATTGCATGGCTGTAATCATGTTGAATTCGACGCAATCGTTACTGCTGAACAGGCAGGCACCTATAAACCAAATCATGACGGTTTTCATTTAGCCCTTGAAAAACTGGGTCTTGATAAATCAGAAATCCTGCATGCAGGTTTCGGTTTTAAATATGATGTGATTCCTGCTTCCGAGCTCGGCATTAAATCTTGTTGGATCAATCGGTATGGAGAAGTACGTCCTGCCAATGTGAAAGAAACTTACTTGGTAGGAGATATGGCAACCTTTGCTCTGCTGGTAAAAGGATTGGTCCACTCCTATGCGAATGTATGATTGCAATTTGCCTAAACACTATGTGCCCTTTTAGGGGCGCTTTTTTTTTCTTACACGGAATAAGTAACACCAACAAAAATAATAGGTTATAATAGACTTATAATTTATTTAA
>NZ_VEKZ01000173.1:0-472 GCF_007681465.1 Siminovitchia fortis | reverse complement strand
ATTGATTGCCCCTCTTTTGAACGGGCAGATGGAGCCAAAGGAATACTTTGAGCAGTTGGAAGGGAAAGTCCACCAGATTCCCTATTACGGGGAAAGAACTATCGCGGCCAAGACCATTCAGGAATGGCTGCTTCATTACCGGAGAAACGGATTTGATGCCCTAAAGCCAAAAAGGCGGTCAGACCGGGGGGATTCCAGGAGGCTGTCGCCGGATGACAAGGATCATATTCTTGAAATAAGAAAAGAATCCCTCCACATGCCGGTCAGCGTGTTCTACGAACAACTGATCAAGCGCGGAGAGATCACAAAAAATCAAGTCTCTTACGCCACTATAAACCGTTTATTGAAAAAACACAAGCTGGCTGGAAGGAATCATATAAGCTTTCATCCGGGAAAGGAGAGAAAAAGATTTGCCTATGATAAGGTTAACGTTTTGTGGCAGGCGGATTTGTCGCATGGACCCTATATTCCC
>NZ_VEKZ01000172.1:0-473 GCF_007681465.1 Siminovitchia fortis | reverse complement strand
AATTTCATGGCAGAGGTGGATCAAAAAGATGGCACAACTGGGTCAATTGCATGGCTGTAATCACATTAATTTATTTAATAGGGTTTTTCAACACTATAATCCGAATACCCGAAATTTGATAGACTATTTAATAAAAGTCAAGGCTAGAATGAAATAAGCAGAAAAGACAAATCGAGTTTACACCGTAGAATTGTTATTTCAAATAATAAATTCCAAAACTCTACTTAATTCACAATGTATGAAAATCATTGAAGCCTTCAAACCAAATATATAAACAATTATAAAAAAGAACTAAAAGAATTTTTCTACAAGCTATTATTAGAAAGAAGGATAGGTTATAAGCTGTTATATTAAGTTGGGGGCATAGATTGACAATATCGTAGTAATGTGTCTGCATAATAATATATAAGCCTGAATTACGAAAGTAAAATCTAGTAACTAAATACAAAAAGGGCTCCAGCCTTTGGTATAAT
>NZ_VEKZ01000171.1:0-521 GCF_007681465.1 Siminovitchia fortis | reverse complement strand
TTCCTGCTCCCCCTCATCAAACCGTACGTGAAGTTTTCCCTCATACGGCTTTCCGACGTTCTTCTTCCTTTGGCTTTACGGATTTAATTCGCTAATTTCACCAATATGAATTGGACTTTATTTACTGTATCTTGAAGATAGGCATGTTTATGTCGTTTATTCCTTTTCTTGTTATGGAAAAGATTTAAACGTTGTAACACATACCAGTCAATGCGATTCAACCACCTCTTAGACATTGGAGAAAGTTGGTAATAATTCTTGAATCCTTGTAACCTTCGGTTTAGTCCTTTCACCAAATCTTTTATGTCCATAAATAATTTATGTCGAGGTTCCGTATAATCTTTGATTTTCTTTCGCATCTTCTTCATGGCCTTCTTACTTGGGACATGGTTCATGATAAAGAATGTTCGACCACCCTTTTTACGGATGGGGAATTTGCGATGATGGAATCCAAGAAAGTCAAATCCGTCACTGTCATCCCAGATGTTAACGAGTCTTGATTTCTCCTTATGTAGTGAGAG
>NZ_VEKZ01000170.1:0-581 GCF_007681465.1 Siminovitchia fortis | reverse complement strand
ACACTCTATACGGAGTTACAAAGGAATGTGGTAGGCGAAGCGGCCTGGAAAGGCCCGCCAGAGAAGGTAACAGCCCTGTAGCCGGCACCCCATTCCCTCCAGAGTGGATCCTGAGTACGGCGGGACACGAGGAATCCCGTCGGAATCCGGGAGGACCATCTCCCAAGGCTAAATACTCCCTAGTGACCGATAGTGAACCAGTACCGTGAGGGAAAGGTGAAAAGCACCCCGGGAGGGGAGTGAAAGAGAACCTGAAACCGTGTGCCTACAAGTAGTCAGAGCACTATAAGTGTGATGGCGTGCCTTTTGTAGAATGAACCGGCGAGTTGCGATTTCATGCAAGGTTAAGCTGAGAAGGCGGAGCCGCAGCGAAAGCGAGTCTGAACAGGGCGAAAGAGTATGAGGTCGCAGACCCGAAACCAGGTGATCTACCCATGTCCAGGGTGAAGGTCAGGTAACACTGACTGGAGGCCCGAACCCACGTATGTTGAAAAATGCGGGGATGAGGTGTGGGTAGAGGTGAAATTCCAATCGAACCTGGAGATAGCTGGTTCTCTCCGAAATAGCTTTAGGGCTAGCCT
>NZ_VEKZ01000016.1:0-70418 GCF_007681465.1 Siminovitchia fortis | reverse complement strand
ATATCGAAAAAAAGTGGAATCAGCACAACTAACTGGTTGTGTTAGTTGTGCCGTGTAAGTTTTTTTACCCGTTTTGGAGCAGCTCCTCAATGACCGGTTTGGCGCGGATTGTCATATACTTACAGAATCATTTTTTATATTGCACCTTCCGCCATGCTGGGCTAATCTAGTATCACAGCCTGGGTGAACAATCGCGAGGTGCAGTTTTATGTTGAAAAAACTTGTCTTCATTTTCATTTTGCTTCATTCTGTATTTCTTCCTATAACAGCAAATGGGGGTGATGATGAAATCCCTGTAAGCGGCTCACGATTAACCTCCCTTGAGAACAAGGTGTTAAAAGTCGGCTTTGACCCGAAATCCCCGCCTTACCAATTTATGCGTAGTGACCGGTATGTCGGATTTAATATTGATTTAATAAAAAAAATCGCCGAGGATCAGAATTTTCGGGTGCATTATGTTCCGCTGACGATCAACCAAAGCATCGAAGCCCTTCGAGAAGGAGAGATTGATATCATCCTGGGTGTGCCGTTCACGGCCGAATTTAGCGAAGTAGTCGATTTTACCGACCGGTATTTGACTTCTTCTGTGGGGGTCCTCATTCCTGCAGACAGCCCGATCAAGGAGCTTACCGATCTTCAGGGAAAAAGGGTTGCCATTCAGTACAATACAATGGAATATGATTTTTTGAGAAACATCCGCCACATCCATTACCATTCGGCCCACAATGCGAAAACCGGCCTTGAGGTTTTATATAAGGGACGAGCGGATGCCTATGTCGGGAACCAGATCACTGCAAAATATCTATTGAAAGAAAAAGGAATGGAAGATGAATATCGGTTTTTGGACAGCCATTTATTGCCGCTTGAATATTCCTTTGCCGTCCAAAAAGGGAATTATCAATTGATGCATCACTTGAATGTCGGAATCCGGCGGCTGAAGCTGACGAACAGCTATTCTGAAATATATAATAAATGGTTTGAAGATTTTGAGTCTCCGTTAAGCGAAAAATTGAAGAAGTTCCGAGAAATGCTCATTTTCATTGTTGTGCTGGCGCTTATCATTTTCCTGCTGGGATTCCGCTGGAACAGAACTCTTCAAAGGGAAGTTCATCGTAAAACAAAAGATTTGCAGTCAATGAATTTATCATTGAAGGAACAAATTCAAAAAACAAAGAACAGCGACCAGTTCAAAGAGCAAATTTTGGAATCCAGCGCCAGAGGGGTTGTCACATGCGATCATAACGGCATCATTACAACGATCAATAATGTGGCCCTCGAAATGATGGGTGAGGAGCGAAAACCGGAAGGAAAAAAAGCAAGTGATTTTCCTTTTCTATGGAATATGCTTAAGGGAACAATTGATGAAACGATTAAATCCGGAAAGAAGATGGTCGGGAAAGAACGGAAGGTGGTCCTGCCGGATGGGGAGGATTCTTTTATACGCTATGATATCCAGCCGCTGTATAACTTCGAGAAAAAAACTACAGGCATACTGCTCTTTTTTGAGGATATAACGGCGGAAAAAAGGATCAAGGACCAATTGCAGGAGCAGGAGAAAAGCCGCGCCCTGATTCAGCTTGTAGCAGGATTGGCGCATGAGATCCGAAATCCTCTTACTTCCATCAAAACATTTGTCCAGCTTATTCCGATAAAGATGAACAATGAGAAGTTCCGAAGCGAAATTTCCACTCTCGTTCCAAAAGAAATCGAGCGCCTGAATCAGCTTGTGGAGGGTCTGATCAATTATGCCAAGCCAGGGAGCGGAAAGGCAAAACCCCTTAATCTGGAAAAGCTCATTCAATCTACGATTATTTTATTCAAGCAGGAAGCTGATAATAAAAATATCGAAATCGAATGGGAAGCAGAGCCGAATTTATGGATTGAGGCGGATGAAAGCCAAATGAGCCAAGTGCTGATCAATCTGTTTCTAAATGCCATTGAATCGATGGATAACAAAAGAAAAAATAAAAAGGCACCGGGTACATTAACTCTCTCTATAAAGGCATGCCGCTCGGAAGAGGAAGTGGTCGTGAAGATCTCCGATCAGGGGGAAGGGATGACGGAAGAAGAAACAAGAAAAATATTCGAGCCTTTTTATACATCAAAGCCATCCGGCACAGGGCTTGGGCTCCCGCTTTCCAAACAGTATATAATAGAAAATAACGGATCTTTGTCAGTCGAAAGCAAACCGGGCACCGGAAGCGTATTTGAGCTGAGGTTTCCCGAAAAGGAGAGTCAATAAGATGAAAGTTTTGATTATCGATGATGAACAGGCCATTTGTTCTTCATTACAATTTGCCCTGGAAGATGAATTTGATGTCCAGGCAACGACGGATCCCTATAAAGGGCTTACGATTTTAAAGGAACAGGAATTTGACTTTTGTCTGCTGGATTTGAAAATCGGCGCCGTGAACGGGTTGGATATATTGGAAGAAATCAAAAACATCCAGCCTTCCACGGTAGTGGTGATGATGACAGCGTACGGTTCCATTTCCTCATCGGTGGAAGCGATCAAGAAAGGGGCCTATTCCTACCTGACAAAGCCGCTTCATATGGAAGAACTGTTTTCGACGATGCGGCAGGCTGTAAAATTCCAGGAGCTAAACAAAAAGGTGGAATATTTAAGCCAGGAGCTGGAAAAAAGATACGCCTACGAAGGGATTATCGGAAACAGCCCGGAGATCAAGAATGTTTTCGAATTGATTGATAAGGTGAAAGACATTGATTCGAACATACTTGTTACAGGTGAGAGCGGGACAGGCAAGGAACTGGTCGTAAGGGCAATCCATTATTCAGGAAAAAGAAAGAGGGAGCAATTTGAAGTCGTCAATTGCTCCGCCATTCCGGAAAACCTGCTTGAGAGCGAACTGTTCGGCCATGAGAAGGGGGCTTTTACCGGAGCCATGTATAAACGGGAGGGAAAATTCCAGCTTGCCCAGGGCGGGACTATTTTCCTTGATGAAATCGGAGAAATGCCCTTATCTCTTCAAGCCAAGCTTCTCCGGGTCATACAGCAGCGGGAGGTGACTCCGCTTGGGGCAGATAAGCCGGTCAAACTTGACGTCCGAATTGTAGCAGCCACAAACCGGGATTTAAAACAGGCTGTCGAAAAAGGGATATTCAGAGAGGATTTGTATTATCGGCTCAATGTATTGGAGATCCATCTGCCTCCCCTCAGAGAAAGGCGGCAAGATTTGCCGCTTTTGATCAAGCACTTTATCAATCAATTTAATAAAGAGCTAAACAAAAAGGTTGAAGGTTTTTCGGAGGAAGCTTTAAAATGGCTGCTAAACTATGATTACCCCGGAAATATTCGGGAATTGGCCAATATCGTAGAGTCTGCCATGATTGTCGAAAAAGTCGACAAGAATGGCTTGATGGATCTGCCGAGAAGGTATACAAAAAAGACGGCGCAGGGGGCGTCCATTGATTCTGTTGAAGCGGCAGCCAATGTTTTGGCAGGGATGCCTTTAAAAGAAATAGAAGAAAAAGTCATTTTGGCCACATTGAAAAAGAACGGAAACCACCGAAAGAAAACGGCGGAAATGCTTGGGATCAGTGAACGGGGACTGCGGGAAAAATTGAAAATTTACAAAGAAAGCGGCAAAACGTTCCGGTAAGCGGAATTTTTTGCCGCTTCTTTTATCTTCCGACAATGGAAGCGCTTGAAATGACAGGGCTTGTTTTGATTGGCACGGATTTTGCAACTAAGGTTGCCGGGAGCAAAATTATAAATGGAGGGTCAAGAAAGATGAGAAAATTATCGGTTTTATTTTTTGCTCTAATACTTGTATTAGCAGCATGCGGAGGTAAAGATAAGGGTGCCTCGGACAGCAAGGGGAAAGACGGGGAAGCTTCATTTGATGACTTGTTCGTTACGATCGCCACAGGCGGTACTTCAGGGGTCTACTACCCAATGGGGGGAGCGCTTGCGACAATTTTGGAAGATAATCTTGGAATTGATGCTTCCGTTCAGGCAACACAGGCGTCTGTTGAAAACGTTAACCTTATTTTGAGCAACCGCGCCGAATTGGCTTTTATTACCGGGGATACAGGTTTTCAGGCTTATGAAGGTTCAGGTGCATTTGAAAAGGAAGGAGCAAAAAAAGACTTAAGAGCACTGGCTTCGTTTTATCCTAACTACCTGCAAATCATTGCAACTGAAGATTCAGGCATCAAATCTTTTAAAGACTTAAAAGGGAAAAAGATTGCGGTCGGTGCCCCAAACTCCGGTACTGAGCTTGCTGCACGGGTTCTGTTGGAAGGACATGGGATGAGCTATGATGATATTACACCTGACTACTTATCTTTTGCAGAAGCAGCGGAGCAAATGAAAAACGGTATTATTGATGCAGCTATTTTAAGCAGCGGTATTCCAAACTCCGCTATTATGGACCTGGAAACAACACATGGTGTTACTTTCCTTCCGATTGAAGATGATGCAATGAAATATTTGACAGAAAAATATTCTTACCTGAAAGAAGCTGTAATCCCTGCTGATTCCTACAGCAATAAAGAAGATGTGCCGGCAATCGCCATTACCAACGCTTTGATTGTGAGCAAAGATCTTTCGGAAGATGAAGTGTATCACATTACCAAAGCCATTTATGAAAATCTCGATACTTTGAAGAATGCCCACAGTGCAGCCGAGGATATCGATATAAAGAATGCCCCTGAAGGACTTGGCATTCCATTGCACCCGGGCGCCGAGAAGTATTATAAAGAAGAAGGCGTATTAAAATAAACAATCAAACACAGATAAGAAGGAGTTGGCTCCAGCTCCTTCTTCTTAAAAAAAGTACTTGGGCCGCCGCAATCATTTGTTTAATTCTTATATCCGTTTTTATGTTTTACAAACATCAATCCCTTGAACTTGTCCTCCGGGATCAAGAAGATGGGACTGAATATATAAGGAAAGAAGTCAATCCGGGTGATGAAATCGTCGTTCATTGGAGACATTCCGTTGAGAGAACCATTTGGGAAGAAAAATTGAAGGTTGAAAAAGAAAGAACGTTCACTTTGACTGAAACCCGCTTTCAATCATTTGGGGCCGGGGTTCCGAATGATAAGGGCGGAAAAGTTTCAATCAAGGACGGATTTGTAGTCATGGAAGATTTGAACGAGAAGAAGCCGGCCTATTATTGGATTCATTCCCAGCTGGCTGAATTGACAGTATATAGAAATGGAAAAGAACTTCTGCTTCCTGATGACATTCCTCATCATCATAAAGTGGAGATGATTATAGAGAAGGGGTGACAAAAAATGAAAAAAGAAACAGTTGTACAAGAGACTGCCGAGTTGGAACAAGGGCATGTGGAGATTTTGGAAAAGTATGATGCAGAATCTCGGTTCCGGATTTTTAAGAACAAATATATGTCATTATTTATTTCCATTATTGCAGTCGGCTTTTCATTATATCATTTATATACATCCGTTTTCGGGGCTCCGGCCACCATCAAGCACCGGGCTATTCACGTTGCGCTTGTACTTGTGCTGATCTTTTTATTATATCCGGCAAACAAAAAAATGAGCAGAAGCAGGCTGAACTGGTTTGATGCCGTTTTAGCCGTTTTATCCGTATCGACGGCAGTATATATTTTCGTAGATTATCTGGGAATCATCCAAAGGGGCGGTATTCCAAACAGCATGGATGTCGTTTTCGGTGTTTTGCTTGTACTTCTTGTTCTGGAAGCCGCACGGCGGGTGACAGGCTGGGCGCTGCCGCTGCTGGCTGTTTTGTTTTTTCTATATGCCCTGTATGGCCGCAGTTTTTCCGGTATATTCCGGCATAGAGGCTATGAATGGGACATGGTCGTCAACCAGTTGTATGTGACGACAGAAGGAATATTTGGAACAGCGGTTGGTGTTTCTGCCACATATATTTTCTTGTTCATCTTATTTGGAGCTGTATTGGGAAGATCCGGTATGGGGCAGTTTTTCAATGACTTTGCTCTTGCGGTTGCGGGCCATACAAAAGGCGGTCCTGCAAAAGTTGCTGTTTTGGCAAGCGGACTGTTGGGAAGCATCAATGGATCCGCAATAGCCAACGTTGTTACAACAGGTGCTTTTACAATTCCTCTTATGAAAAAAATCGGTTACAAAAAAGATTTTGCCGGTGCGGTTGAAGCGACTGCTTCAGTAGGGGGGCAAATACTCCCGCCTGTTATGGGAGCCGCCGCTTTCATCATGGCGGAGATGCTGAGCATTCCATATTCCCAGGTGGCATTGGCCGCAATTTTACCTGCGGGTCTATATTATTTGGGAATCATCACGCAGATTCATTTAAGGGCTTCAAAAGATGGGCTGCAAGGAATCAAAAGATCGGAGCTTCCGAAGGTTTCCGAAGTTTTGAAAGAGAGAGGCCATTTGTTCCTGCCGCTTCTGTTTTTGATCTATATGCTTTTCTTCAGCGGTAAAACGATTATTTTTGCAGCATTTTGGACTATTGTTGTAACGTTGCTTGCAGCACAGCTGAGAAAAACGACGAGAATGTCTTTCAAAGATATCATGGGAGCGTTGGAAGATGGTGCCCGTTCCGCATTGTCTGTAGCTGTCGCGTGTGCAGCGGTTGGAATTATCGTCGGGGTGGCAACGTTGACGGGATTCGGTTTGAAGCTTGCAAGCGGAATCGTTGCAGTTGGCGGAGACAGCCTGTTCCTGACTCTGGTGTTTACAATGATTGCTTGTATCATTTTGGGAATGGGGCTTCCCAGTATTCCGACATACATCATTACAGCGACAATGGCTGCACCTGCACTTGTACAGCAGGGTGTTCCCCCGTTCGTTGCACATATGTTCGTCTTTTATTTCGGGCTGTTTGCGAACCTTACTCCTCCGGTCGCCCTTGCAGCCTTCGCCGCTGCCGGTATATCGGGAGGAAGCCCGATGCGGACCGGATTTGTCTCTATGAAACTGGCAATTGCCGGGTTTATCGTACCGTTCACTTTTGTATATAATCATTCCTTGCTGATGATTGATACGACCTTTGTTGAAGGTGCGATTGTAACGGTTACATCCATTGCGGGTGTGGTTATGCTGGGCGTTGCCGCCGAAGGCTTTTTATTGACAAAAATGAACTGGCTGCTGAGAATCATGGCACTTGCAGGCTCCATTTTGATGATCACCCCTAATATGGTGCAGGATGTGATTGGTGTCGCGATCATAGCCATCGTCCTTGTCATCCAGTTATTCAAGGTGAAAAAACATAAAGATATAGCTGTAGCATCATAGTTTACGAACAGGCGGTTGAAAAATTTGACCGCCTGTTTTTAATTAAAGTTTGATAAGGAAACTAAGATTTCTGAATATTTTATTGAAGTATGAATATAATTTTGATATACTATGTTCTAATATCGCTTTCTATAACAAAAAATCTTCAAACGATCAAAGTACATAAATTATCTTTTTTATGAACCGAAATGAAAACGGTACCAATTAATTGAAAATATATAAAGTTTGAAGGGGGAATATGGATGTTTATACGAAAAAAGTTTGCCTTCATGGCGGTCTTATTTTTGTTCGCTTCTGTGCTCGCGGCATGCAGCGGCGGAACAAGCGGGGATGGCGGCGGTGGCAGTGGAGGAAAGAAAAAAATAGCAATCGGCCCGCCGGCGAGTGAAACGAATTCAGTTTCAAAACTGATCTTGGATGCTTACGGTATTGAAGAAGGGGATTATGAGGCCTATCAGGAAGGTTTTGGAGATGCCGCTGACGGTGTCCAAGATGGGAATATTGAAGTTTCTATAGGGGTGCTTGGCTTGCCGGCCGGAAGCATTGAGAGCTTACAGGCTTCTGCGGGCGATGTGAAAATGCTAGGGCTTTCAGATGAAGCTATTAAGCATATCGAAGAAAACAGTGGATATAAACGCTATACGATCCCGCAAGATACGTATGATTTTCTTGATTCCGACGTCGAGACAGTCACCGCGTACGCTGTTTTGATGGGGAACACGGATACAATCGATGAAGAACTTGGATATGAACTTGCCAAGATCATGATTGAAAATACGAGCGAAAACACGCATGACCAAGCAAAACAAATGACACTTGAAAATGCATTGAATGGAGCGGAAGGGCTTCCTATCCATCCAGGTGCTAAGAAATATTATGAAGAACAGGGCCTTACTGTCGATAATCCCGTAGCCGAACTTAAGGCTGATAAGAAAGATCGAAAAAGTGAGTTGATCCTTGGTACGGGAAGCCAGGGCGGAACTTATTATCCGCTTGGGGGAGAAATGGCCAATATTTGGAATAAGCATATTGACGGCGTTAACGTAACGAACACAGAAACCGGGGCTTCCATTGAAAACCTTGCAAGTATCCGGGATGGCAACATGGACCTCGGAATGTCCGTTCACGTGCCGGCGCTTGCTGCTCTTAATGGCGAAGGGGATTTTGAAGGTGCTGAAGTAAAGAATGCGGCATTTATCGGTCACATATACCCGGAAGTAATCCAAATCGTTACACGTGAAAAAACAGGAATCAAGAGTTTGGATGACCTGAAATAAAAATGATGGAGAAAGGGATGATTGTACAGGCCGTCATCCCTTTCTCCTCTTTAAACGGAAGACTCGAAGAGAGGTGTCTATATGAAGGAGAAAGAACATCTGGATGCACAGGAAATACTTGAGAAGTATGACAGAGAGAATCAGTTCAGGACTTCAATCGGAAAATGGGCATGGGTCGTTACGCTTTTAGGAGTCTCCTTGACGGTATTCCATTTATATACGGGTTATTTTGGAACATTGCCCTCTCAAAAGCAGGGGGCGATCCATCTCGGCACAGCTTTAGGAATTATTTTTTTGCTTTTTCCGGCGAAAAAAGGATGGTATAAAATCCAAAAGAAAGTTCCCTGGTATGATATAGTACTGGCCTTCACCGCGATGTACGTCACCTACCATAAAATTTTCTTCTTTGACTCGATCCTTAAAAGCAGGATCACTGGATATAGCACGATTGATATCATCATATCCATCGTAGGGATCCTGCTCGTTTTAGAAGCGACCCGCAGAACAGTAGGGGTTCCGATTGTTGTTGTGGCGAGCATCACGATCGTATACGCCATTTTTGGAAAGCATATCCCAACGACTATCTTGTCGCATCCCGGTTTTTCTGTTGACAGGATCGCTCCGAACCTCTGGTATCAGGAAAGTGGCGTCTTCGGCACGCCAGTCCAGATTTCCGCTAAATTTATATTTCTGTTTCTGTTTTTTGGTGTCATGCTTGTTCACACGAAAATTGGACAGTTTTTCAATGACTTGGCCTTTTCACTCACTGGGCGTTTTACCGGAGGTACGGCAAAGACGGCAGTTGTTGCGAGCGCGTTGCAAGGCATGGTTTCGGGAAGTTCCGTAGGAAATACGGTCGCTTCAGGGTCGTTCACCATTCCGATGATGAAAAAGTCCGGATTCAGGCCGGAATTTGCGGGAGCCACAGAAGCCTCCGCTTCAACAGGTGGCCAAATTATGCCGCCGATCATGGGAGCAGCCGCTTTTATTATGATGGAATATTTAGGGGTGCCATACTCTACTATCATGTTGGCTGCCGCTATCCCTGCTGTTTTATATTTTACGGGAATTTTTATCGGCACCCATTATGAAGCAAAAAGGCTGGGAATTTTCGGCCTGCCCAAAGCCCAGCTTCCTGTTTTCAAGGACCTGATGCTGAAGAACGGCTTCATGCTTCTTCCTGTCGTCATAATGATCGGTACAATCCTTTCAGGATTCACTCCACAGCGTGCTGCGCTATTGGGAATTGTTTCGGTATTTATTGTAAGCCTGGTCAGAAAGGACACCCGTTTGTCCTTGAGGCAACTTATCGATGTGTTGGAGCAAGGGGCAAGAGTGGCACTTCCTGTCATCGCCGCGGTAGCCACTGCCGGGATCATCGCCGGGGTTGTCAGTATTACAGGGCTGGGGGCGAAGTTTGCTTCCGGGATTATCGCTTTGTCCGGCGGCTACCTGATATTGGCACTTATTTTTACAATGATCGCCTGTCTCATCCTTGGAATGGGTCTGCCGACTACGGCGAACTATGTGGTAACAGCAACAGTTGCAGCCCCTGCGCTTATTAATGAGTTTGGCCTGGCGCCGATTGCAGTTCATATGTTTGTTTTCTATTTTGGAATTGTAGCGGATATCACTCCGCCTGTTTGCTTGGCAGCTTATGCGGGGGCGGGAATTGCCCGGGCCAATCCGTTCAAGACAGGTGTTATCGCAGTAAAACTTGCCATAGCGGCTTTCATCGTTCCGTACATTTTTATTTACAATCCAATTTTGGTTCTGGTGGATGTAACGCCTTTGGCTCTTATTTTTGCGATCGTAACCTCCCTGATCGGCATGGCAGGTGTCAGCAGTGCAGTCGTTGGGTTTTACGCCCGGAATTCATTCATGTGGGAGCGGATTGCCCTTTTTGCCGGCGGGCTCATGATGATTTTCCCCGAAACGATAAGCGACTTTGTCGGCGCGGCTATCCTGGTTGGCATTTGGTTTATCCAAAAACAGCGTAAAGAAGACAGCGGCCATATGAATACCCAAGTAACGATGTGATCGTTCCAACTTGATTGAAATCCTCCTCCAACTATTATTGGTGGAGGATTTTTCAATTAAAGTGTACCTTTGGTGGTTGGGCAACTGCCTGCTATTGGGAGGTAACACCTTAAATTATATCGGGGCTTTATACATTCGGGTCAAGAGTTATATGGACACCTCTTAGTTAAGTCTTTACAATCAAATTTAGAAGGTGATGTGTCCGATGGGAGATAAAATAATCCATTTAATCGTATCCATAATTGCATTTGGTGTGTTGTCCTCATGCACGGCGTCAATCGTAGATGATTATCGGGACAGCTATAGTGTATTTGATGCGAACAAAGCCAAGGGAATCATTGTTTCAAAACGTGCTGAGAAAGGACTTTATTCATCCCCTGCATATTTTGCAGAAGTGCTCATGTATGAAGGAAAATCGAATGCAGAAGTGACAACGAATGAGGCGCGTGTAACGAACAGGCAGATGAAAAAGATTGATCTTGGTGAGGAAATTTCCGGATATACAGTTAATGGAAGACAATTCCATACTTTCCTCGATATGCTCCACGATGGCTTCTTTTATCTATTATTTACAGTACTCGGCATATTTTTTATGGTTGGTATTATTTTATGGTGGCTCTGTCATATAAAATCTTTACGAACATTTATTTCGATGTTAATTGATAAATTTTTTGAACTGCCTATTTTTAAACATGAAGCAATTAGTTTCAGTAAACTTATCATTATTAGCCTGGGACTGGCATACCTAGTTTTCGCATCCTCTTATACGCTGAATTTATATCATAAGGTAAAACCATTTGGGAAAGTGGCAACTGAAGCTGAGATCACGGATCAGTCAGTTGATTATCGCATTTCGCATGATTATCTTGATGATTCACGATATTACCTGACACTGGCCTATTTTGATGAAAATAAGGAGTATATTGAAGTTACAAAGGAAGTGTCGCTTCGAACATTCAACAAATATAAGTATGACGATCCCATCTCTGTTTCATATTTAAAACAAAATCCATATCAAGTATTTATCCAACGACTGTCATTTCTTGAAATAATCAGCAGCGCCACAACAATTCGGTCAATTTTTTATGGATTTCCAATCCTCATTATTGTTTTTATTCTTTATTTGGAATGGAGGAAAAGGCGAAAAAATAAAATGAAAGCAAACGGCTCTGTTTTGTAATAATACAATACCAGGTAATATTTCAATCCAAACCCTAGTGTGGCAAGGGGTTAACGTATTCTTTTATATCGAAACTTGAGTAAATAAGTAAGACTCTCCTAAAACAACGACATTATCATGTTTTAGGGGAGTCCTTTGTTATTTTTTCCATGGAATATGGTATGTTATTATATCCGCCAAATAGAGGGCAGGGTAATCCCGTCAACTTTCCGGCATTTTACGCGGGCATTATCACTCACGAACCAAATAATGAAAAGCATCCATTATTCAAAAGAATAAACCATGAAACTAGTCCTGTACGTTATCAGCCTGCAATTAAGATGATGACAAAACAGATGACCATAAAAATCAATCCGATCGGAAAAGCGAACCGTGCATATTCCAAGCTGGTAATTTTTAGTTTGCCAGCTGCGATGATATTCGGAATATTACCCGGAATCAGCATTCCTCCGCTTATCAGCAAACCAAGCAGTAAGTCGCGAATCGTTTCCTCTTGCATGAGCGGACTTACTTCCGCGGCGGCCAGTGTTGCGTTATCTAGAACGGCAGAGAGCATATTGATCCAATATAGTATAAGTGGATTCAGGTCAAGCAAGAATCTCTCGATGAAAGGCTGGAACCCGGCACCAAGGAATGTCAATGCCATTACGAACAGGTAGATTTTAAAACTGCGGAAAATGATTTCTCCATACGATTCCGTTTCCGCGACCTTGAAAGGTTGATCATTTTCTCCATTGCCATTGTCAGCTGTTACGGCGGAAAAATCATCATGTTTTTTCGGTTTGATTGCCAAAGCAGACAGAATGCCAAATATGATGACTCCCGGGATCACATATATGCCCAACAGACGCAGTAAGTAGAAAAAGTCTTCATTCAGCTTGCTGACAACAATCGTCGACAGCGGTTCGCCAATCGGAGTCAAAGCCGCCCCAAGACCAATTGCATAGCTTGCCAATACAACCAGGCGGATTTCCGATTTGCGGTCCATCTGCAGCACACTGATCACAGCCACAAGAATGATGGCAGCGATGATAGCCGTAATCACACTGGAAACGAGACCAAGAATGATGACAAATAATGCAATGAACAACTGATATGGCATAGCTTTGCTGATACCGAGGATTACTTTTTCCAACGGAGCTTGAAGCCAGCGGAATAATAAACCTGCAAACAAGACAGCCAATGTAATGTTTATCGGATGCACCAGTGCTTCTTTTAATAAATCCGCACTCCATACCTGGCTGACAAACACTGCCAGCAGTCCCATGATGAACAGAAATATTTCCAGGTTCTTTTCCACCGGTTTAGTAAACGGTAAAAATAAAACAAGCAGTAAAATGATCGTTAAACCTATAATCATAGACATTTCCTCCTTATTTTCATTTTTTCAATTGCCAATTTTCCGTGAGATGAAAATGCGAACAAGCTTCATTCCCACAAATGCCCAGCCCAGTGCAAACGAAAAAGGAGCCTGTTACCTCAGGACACACTTGTCCCTTGGTGACAGACTCCTCCAATAGCAAATTGATTATTCGATTTTCATCATCAGCATTACTATAGCATGGGCGATTGGATATTTGCAATGTTTTTTTGATTTCAGTAATCAATAACATAAAGCCATCCAATTTTAATAGGGTTAGAGTTTTTTGCAATGGAGATATAGTTTTCCATGACTTTCTATCATATGGGATCACTTTTTCAATCTCGGGCCTTTTTTATAGCTTACGACATGTCCGTGACACTCAATGCCGGCTCATCCATGGAAAAGAG
The DNA here is from genome assembly GCF_007681465.1 of Siminovitchia fortis. NCBI lineage: Bacteria > Bacillati > Bacillota > Bacilli > Caryophanales > Bacillaceae > Siminovitchia > Siminovitchia fortis. The sequence goes on along the minus strand of NZ_VEKZ01000016.1, from coordinate 56,921 downwards.
CTTCAATATGTACAGCGCATTTTCCAGGGATGTTCTTTTTTGTTCACCTGACATGACACTCACCTTTTAAATCCTGCTCCCTATTTATTTTTATGTCTTAATTTTCGTATCCACCTTTATTGCATCGTTGTATTAAAACAAAACAAAACAAAACAAATTCCCGCAAAAACGAATGATGAGCAAAGTGATTTCCTGAAGTATTCCTTATCGCATTAACTTTATGTTAGTTGCCAATATGCGGATTCTTATTTTTGCACATTTGAAAAGTTATTTGCAATCATGCAAAATAGAAAGGACACAAATTATATTTGAAAATATGAAAACGTTGTCTTTTTGTGGGGAAATGATGATTTATGGGATTGGCATGCATCTTGCAATATTGAAAAGATATAAAGCATGCCGTCAGAATTGAAAGAATGCGAGAATCGGAGGAACACACATGCACTGGGATTGGAAAGGTGTACTGCAACCTATCAGGCTTTTCGTTAATTCTGATATGACGGTGAAAGAGGTTTTTGCACTTCTGAAAGAAAAGGAGGCAGAAATAGGTTTTGTTCAGGAAGACGAAGGGATTGTCGGCTATGTTACCGCTTCATCCCTTTTGGATCAATTAATGGGTGAAGGAGGCGCTCCAAACAGCGAGATTGTTGTGGAAAGGGACTTTTTGTTCGTCCACGAGGAAGATGTTGCCAAGTATATTCATAACTGTGCAGTGGTTATCGGAGCGGATTCATCAAACAGGCCGACAGGCTACATGTTTATGGAGAGGTTGAACCGGTATTTGAGCGAGGTTCAATTAAAAAGCTTTAATGACGCTCTTAACAATGCTGAAATGGGCATCGTCGCGATGGACCCGTCCTTTCATGTCATCTTCATGAATGAAAAGGCGGAGCAGATTTTAGGGATGAAAAAGTCGATCATCCAGGGGCGGGATTATCGGAAGTTGATCCGGATCGAGGCGTCGCTCGATGAAGTGCTCAGGGGCCAAAAATGGTTCGGGATAGAAAACACTTTCAATTTCAAAGTCATATCCGGACAATTTTCCCCCATTTATGAAAACGGCAAAATAACCGGTATCATCCATAACTTTTATTTGAAGGATCAACTGGAAGAGGCTGTGCATGAAATAGATTTCGTACGGGAGATGAATGAGGATCTCCAAGCGATTTATTCATTGTCCAATGAGCAGATTTTAGTTGCGGATTCAAATGGGACGATCACCAGGATTGCAGGGGCATTCTTCAGCAATTTTTGGGGCGGTATCGAACGCGAGGAGCTGATTGGGAGAAATGCAGCCGAACTGGAAAGAAGCGGCATTTTCACTCCAAACATCATTTCAGCCTGCATAGAGAAGAACGGCAGGGTCATGCTGTCCCAAGAGGGTAGAAATGGAACAGTGCTTTCCACGGCAACCCCTGTCATGGAAGAAGGAAAGATTAAAAGAATCATCGTATTGTCCAAGGATGTGTCAACAGAAAAAAAATCTTTCATCACATCTGAAGCCGCTGAAGTTCATAATGAAGCGGTCATTTACAGGTCTTCCGAAATGGCCGCCCTCATGGAAGAGGTGGAATCGGTTGCACCGCTTGATTCAACCGTTTTAATCACAGGCGAATCTGGTGTGGGAAAAGAAGTGATTGCCCGCAGGATCCATCAATTGAGCAATCGTGCTTCCGGCTCATTTGTAGCCATCAATTGTGGAGCCATTCCGGAACATTTGATTGAAAGCGAATTGTTCGGACATGAAAAAGGAGCATTTACAGGGGCAGATTCGAAAAGGGTCGGGCTTTTTGAGCAGGGGCATGATGGAACAGTCTTTCTGGATGAAGTGTCCGAACTTCCCTATGCACTGCAGGTAAAGCTTCTCCGCGTCCTTCAGGAGAGAGAAGTCATCCGCGTCGGGTCCACCGTGCCGGTAAAAATCAATGTAAGAGTCATTGCGGCAACAAATAAAAACTTGCGGCAAATGGTTCAGCGAAAAGAATTCCGTGAAGATTTGTATTACCGCCTTCATGTCGTGCCGATCCAAATTCCGGCTCTGCGCAACAGAAAAGATGACATTTCACCATTAGCAGTAAACTTCCTGGAAGAACTGAATGAGCGTAACGGTTATGAGAAAAAAATTTCGACCAATGCGCTGAATCTGCTTGAAAGCTATCAGTGGCCGGGCAATATAAGAGAATTGAAAAATGTCATTGAAAGATTGATAGTCGTTTCCAGGGGAGAGGAAATTTCGGAAAAGGATGTCTACCGGGTGTTATGGGAGACCGATTCAATGGAACAGGGCTTTTTGACGATCAAAGGGATCATTCCATTGAAGAAGGCGGTCGAAGAGACGGAAAAGCAGCTGATCGAGCTGGCCGTGGAAAAATACGGCACTGCAACGGAGGCTGCAAAAGCGCTCGAAGTCAGTATTTCAACCGTCAGCAGACGGATGAAAAGATTCAATGATGGCCTTGGTTCGGGAGGTGCTGCTCATGATCTTCTTTTCTGAGACAAAGTTCGATTTTTGTGGAGATGAGTATATTTTTGGCGAAATTTCCCGGGAAATGAAGATTGAAAGCACGTTAAAAGCCTTATCGATCACAAAAGAATTAAGCAGAAGAAACATTCCGGGTATCATCGAGATTTATCCGAACAATACATCTTATCTAGTGAGATATGACCCGAACGTAATATCGCCCCATCATTTATTGGATTATTTACGTAATGTCGACAGGATGAAAAACGAGGAAGAAAGCTTGAATGTGGACGCGAAAATTATCGAAATCCCTGTCCTTTACGATGATGAGGAAACAAGGAAAATTTCTTTGCAATACTCCAAACATCATGGGGGAAGCAAGGAATCCAATTTTGACTACGTCATGAAGCTTGGCGGGTTTAAAAGCAGGGAAGAAGTCATCCGGCGCCATTCCGATCCTCTGTATTTGGTGACAGCTATTGGATTTAAGCCGGGGACAGCCTGGTGTTTTCCGTTGACTGGTTTGGAGGCCGACATGATTGAAGTGCCAAAATATAAGAGTCCCAGGCCGTTCACACCTGAAAGGGCGGTCAGTCTCGGAGGCGTCTTTACGGTCGTATATCCGTCTGACTCTCCCGGAAGCTACCAGCTGATAGGGATGTCTGCGGTTCCTGTGTATGATGTCTATCAAAGGTTCGCTCCATTCAAAGAGAGCTATGTCCTTGCCAAGCCGGGAGATCTCTGGAAATATAAGCCCGTTTCAAAAGCGGAATATCAAAACATCCGCGAACAGGTCATCAACGGAACGTACGAATACAAAGTGAAGCCTGTATCCTTTTCGGCCGCGGAATATGACGAAATGGGAGCAGAGTATATAAAGAAACTGAAAGAGGAGTTCGACCGATGATTGAGCTTATAGAACCAGGCATTCGCACAACGATTCAGGATATGGGAAGGACGGGCTACTACCATCAGGGAGTTCCGCCGGCTGGGGCAGCGGATAAATTTTCTTTCATATTCGGGAATCTCCTTCTCGGGAATCCGCGTCATGCAGCTGCACTTGAAATGATGGTAAAGGGTGCGAAAATTGAATTTCATAAAAAAACGACTGCAGTCATCACTGGAGCACCTGTACAGGTTTTTTTAAACGGCAAGCAGCAGCCGATGTGGACGGTGTTTGAAGTTCAAAAAGGCGACCTGTTGGAAATCGATTACATTAAAAAGGGGCTGTTCAGCTACTTGTGTGTGTCCGGCGGACTCGATGTTCCGGAAGTGTTGGGAAGCAAATCGACATGCCTTGCCAGTGTCTTCCCTGGAATAACCGGAAGAATTCTGCTGGCGGGCGATAGAATTCCTCTTTCTGAGCCGCTTCCCGGAGCCGCTCAGTACATTGGAAAGGAACTGATCCGGGAAGCAATCCCTGAATTTGGAAAAACTGAAACAGCACATGTTGTACTGGGAATCACCTGTGATTTGATCAGGGATGAAGGGCTTGTGTCTTTCTTGAACAGCCATTGGATCATCCAGCCCCAATCGAATCGGACGGCGTGCAGGATGAAAGGCGGCCATATCGGTTATGCAGATATTGAACCGACATTCGGATCGGGAGGAACCCCCGGAAATATCGTTGATATTCCGTACCCTATCGGTGCCGTCGTTGTTCCAAATGAGGAAGAAGTGATCACTTTGCTGAACGATGGCACAGGAGGCGGAGGTTTCGTAACAATAGGAACCATCATATGGTCAGATATCAGCAAGCTTTCGCAAATGAGGCCGCTGTCAAAGGTCAGATTTCAGGCGATTACAGTGGACCAGGCAATTTTGATCAGACGTCAGAAAGAGAGATTGATAGAAAAAGTGGCAGCGAGTATATGAAACTTCATGACTTAAAGGCGGTGATGCACTCACAAGGGATAAAGCAGCCATTGGAAAATGAAATAATTTAAACTGATTAAAACGGAGGCGAAAATATGAGCAAGATGACGAAAACAGGTTACCATGTTGCAGTTGACGTTGGCGGAACTTTTACCGATGTGTTTGTTTATGACGAAAATACAGGAAAGATGTTGGTAACGAAAACCTCTTCCACACCGTCTAATCCTGAAAAAGGGATTTTGAACGGTATTCTAAAAGCTGAATTGACAGGCGATAAAATCAAAATGTTCTCACATGGAACAACCGTGGGAACGAACGCATTGATTGAACGCAAACTTCCAAAAGCAGCCCTTGTGACTACAAAAGGTTTCCGTGATGTACCGGAAATCCGCCGCGGAACAAAGCTTGATTTATGGGATGCATACAATGATGTGGCAGAGCCGTATATCAAACGGAGAGACCGCTTTGAACTTGATGAACGTGTAGGGTTTGACGGAACCATGTTGAAAGAGGTCAGTGAAGATGAAATCCGCGAGCTTGCGAGAATTTTAAAACGCCGTGAAGTGGAAGCAATTGCCATCTGTTTCATGAATGCCTATGTAAACGCCGAAAATGAAAGAATCACAAAGGAAATTTTACAGGAAGAGCTGCCTGAGGCTTATATTTGTACTTCTTCAGATACCCTTCCTGAAATCTTTGAACACGAGCGTATGAGTACGACAATTGTAAACGCTGTACTTGGACCAACAGTAAGCAAGTATATCAATACACTTGAAGGAAATATGAAAGATCTCGGATATGATGGTGATATTATCGTTCTTCATTCGGGTGGCGGAGTCATGACGTCGCAGACCGTTCCTAAATATGCTGCAAGACTTGCAAGTTCGGGAATTGCTGCCGGAGCGATTGCAAGTAAGCATATCGCCAACCTTTGTGGATTTAAAAACGCGATTGGACTTGATATGGGCGGTACAAGTACGGATATTTCGTTAATGTATGACAATGAACTGCGGATAACGAAAGACTGGTATATCGAATACGGTTATCCGATTGGATTCCCAAGCATCGAAATTTTAACGATTGGCGCCGGAGGAGGAAGTATTTCCTGGATCGACGATGGAGGATCTTTGCGCAACGGCCCTCACAGTGCAGGGGCGGATCCCGGACCGGCCTGTTATGGACAAGGCGGAGTGGAACCGACAAACACGGACGCCAACCTTGTGCTTGGACGCTTGAATACTAAGCTGATTGACGGCCAAATGGAATTGGACAAGGACCTGTCAGTAAAAGCGATTGAAGAACGTGTGGGCAAACCATTGGGATACGATATCCATGGTGCTGCGAACGCGATGATACAAGTGGCAAACGCAAACATGTGCGATGCGCTTAACCTGATTTCCGTCCGCCGCGGTTATGACCCGCGTGACTTTGCCCTGGTTGCGTTCGGCGGGGCAGGAGCACTTCATGGAGCAGATCTTGCGAGGGAAATGGAAATCCCGACAGTCATCGTTCCGGCACATCCTGGCGTTGCGGCTGCAATGGGCTGCCTGCTTGTTGACGTGAGGCACGATATTTCCAAGACCTATTTTGCGAATGCCGCGGAAGTGACAAAAGAAGAGCTGGAAGCTGAATTTATAGAAATGGAAAAAGAAGCGACAGAACTATTGGCTGAAGAAGGTATTGAAGAGAAGCGGATGCACCTCATCCGTTACATTGATATGCGTTATGTCGGGCAATGGAGAACACTTTCCGTCACAATCGACCGCCCGATCATGTCATTGGATGAAGCGATTGAAAGGTTCCACCTTGAGCACGAGCGTGAATATGCCTTTGCCGACAGGGAAAAAGGAATTGAAATTTACGGAATGCGTGTAGAAGCGATCGGTGCTGTCAATAAGCCGGTCTTTGCCAAAGAAGAACCGAAAGGGAATCTTGAAGATGCGGTCAAAGAAACTCGTGATGTGTATTTTGAAGAAGCCGGCGGAATGGTCGAGTCGAGGATTTACGACCGTACGAAAATCCCTGTGCTGTCAGAATTCAGCGGTCCGGCTGTTATCGAACAGCTTGATTCAACCATCGTTGTACCGCCTGACTATTCAGTCAAAATTGATGAATACCGCAATATCATCATGAGCCGCAAATAAGAAAGCAAACGAATAGTTTTAACAAAGCTGCGAAAAGGGGAGATATGATGTTTAATGTCGATACGAAACTCGATCCGGTTACATTTGAAGTATTGAAGAACGGATTTGTGAATCTGGTTGACCAAATGTCGGAGCAAGTATTGCGTACATGTTATTCATTCGTTATTTATAACCGTGACTTCAGTTCGGCGCTATGTGATGCTGAAGGGAACACGATCATGCAAGGAACTCAAGATATTTCCGTTCATGTCGGGACGCTTCATTTGACGGCGAAGGCGGTCATTGAAGATTTTGGCGACGATATCCATCCTGGAGACGTCTTTATCGTTAACGACCCGTACCGCGGAGGAACTCACTTTAATGATACGCGGATCATCCGGCCTGTATTTTACGATGGAAAATTGATATCCTTTATGCAGGTGAACGGGCACTGGGCGGATATGGGAGGCTCCACTCCGGGTTCGTTTGATGTAAACGCCAAGACTCACTATGGGGAAGGAGTAAGGATTCCTCCGCTCCGCATTTGGAGCAAAGGGGAATATCTGGAAGATGTGGCCACCCTCCTTGTTTCTAACATGCGTGTTCCTGAAGAGCGGCTAGGGGACCTCCGTTCACAGGCAGAGGCAACAAAAACTGGTGAGCGGCAACTGATCACGTTCATTGAAAAATATGGGCTTGATACGGTGCTGACCGCTTTTGAGGAAGTGCAAAACTATGTTGAACGCCTTACCCGCGCGAGGGTAAAAGAGCTCCCGGACGGTGTATGGGAAACGACCGACTACATCGATATGGATCCGGAAGTGGGCGACGGACTGATCCCAATCAAAGTGAAAATGACGATTAAAGACGATGAAATCTTTTACGATTTATCCGGCTCACATGAGCATATTGCCTGCTTCCTAAATTCGGCATTCGGTTCATCCTTGTCAGCTGCATATGCAGGAACAAAGACGTTCTTCCCGGATATCCCATTGAACTCAGGTTTTTACCGCGTTGTGCATGTTGATCTTCCTGAAAACACGGTTGTCAACGCAAGCTGGCCAGTAGCAGTAACTGGTTTCTGTTCTGGCGCATATGAGAAAATCATGAACGCATGTTTTGAGTTATGGTCCAGCATCATTCCGGAACGGGCATTGGCATGCTCCTTCAACTTGGAGTACCTGTTGATTGGCGGAGATGATAAGCGTGAAGGCTATAATAATTACTTTATGTGGTACGACTGGATGGCGGGAGGACATGGGGGTCGCAGCACGAAAGACGGGGCCAACGCAACTTCTCCGGTATTCGGGGTTGGGCTCAGTATCCAGCCTTGTGAAGGGCAGGAGCGGCTCTCCCCGGTTGTTACAACGAAACATGAAATTGTCACCGATTCCGGGGGTCCAGGCCAATTCCGCGGCGGCTGCGGCGTAGAAAAAGGCGGAATATTGACAGAAGCGCACGATGCTGTCATGTCCTACTGCTGTGATAGATCCCGCTCCGTCACATGGGGAATTTTCGGTGGACTTCCGTCGACACCTCACGGGGTTAAACTTCAAAGAAATGGAGAGGGGACGGAGTTCCTTGGAACAATCTTCTCCAATGTGAAAGTCGGAAAAGGCGACTACTTTACACGTCCATCTGCCGGTGGAGGGGGACTGGGTGATCCGCTTGAAAGGGATCCTGTTGCAGTCCTCGAAGATGTCATTGATGAATATGTCTCCATTGAACGTGCCGAAAAAGACTACGGAGTCGTCATCAAGGAAATCGACCGTGAAATCGATCTTTTTGAAATAGACGAGGAAGCAACAGCCAATACACGTGAATGGATTCGGTTGAATCGTGAAAAATGGCTGGAGGAGGACCCTGAAGCAGTCATGGAAAAATTCCGCAATGGGGAAGTCGACCTTTTGGACTTGATTCGCCGCTACGGAATCATCATCGACCAGCAAACAGGAGAATACCTGCCAAAAACAACAGCGCAAAACAGGGAAGCGATGAAAAAACGTTCGTTGGCGTATTGGAAATAAAATAAGTGAAGGAGCTGTCCTCTGGGGCAGCTCTTATTTTGTGTTTACGAGAGCATTTTATAGGGCAGTATTTAGAAAGGGTATTGATTTTCAAGTATATGGAAGGCGGTTGAATTTATATGAAATTAATAGATAAGGTGGCAATTGTAACAGGAGGAGCAAGTGGAATTGGTGAAGCGACTGTTCGACTTTTTGCTGAAGAAGGCGCAAAAGTGGTCATCGCTGATTATTCAGAGCGGGGAAGAGACCTTTCAGAGGAATTGAATAACAGCGGATATGAAACGCTTTTTGTTAAGACAGATGTTACAAAAGAGGAAGATGTTAAACAGATGATCAATGAAACCGTGAATACATACGGAAAGCTGGATATTATGTATGCAAATGCAGGTGTTGCTGATGATGCGCCGGCACATGAATTGTCATATGAAAAATGGAAAAGAACCATAGATATTAACCTGTCAGGAGTATTTCTTTCCGATAAATATTCGATTGAGCAGTTTCTTAAACAAGGGACAGGCGGTGTCATTGTCAACGCCGGCTCTATTCACAGCTTCGCTTCATTGCCCAATCCTACAGCCTATTCTTCTGCAAAAGGCGGCGTAAAGCTGTTAACTCAAAATTTATGCACAGCTTATGCAAAAGATGGTATTCGTATTAATGCAGTTTGTCCTGGTTATATTGATACACCTTTGCTTAAAAATGTTGATCCCCAAACGAAGGAGTATTTAGTTTCTCTTCATCCGCAAGGCAGACTTGGAAAACCGGAAGAAATAGCAAAAGCTGTCCTATTCTTGGCAAGTGATGATGCCAGCTTTGTGAATGGGACGACGCTTCTTGTGGATGGCGGTTATACCGCGCACTAATAAGAGGATATAAAAAAGAGCGACCGCTGGTCGCTCTTTTTCAAGTGATATTAAAGTGATTTTTGAACTTCCAATACAGCTTCTTTCAAGATCCTTGCAAATTCGTTTACTTCCTCTTCATTGATGCAAAGTGGAGGAGCAAAAACGATTGTATCTTTATCCCAGAAAACAACGTTACGGAGGATGAGTCCGCGCTCTCTAGCTTCTGCAACTATTTTTGGAGCAACTTTTTCTGGGAAACGCTCGCCAGTTTCTTGGTCTTTAACAATTTCAAGCGCCCCAAGCAGACCCAGGTGACGAACTTCACCGACGATGTTCGATTCTTTTTGAAGTTCTTTTAATTTATCTGCGAGCAAGTCACCCATTACTTTGGAGTTTTCAACCATGTTTTCGTTTTCCATGATTTCGAGGTTTTTCAAACCTACTGCGCAAGCTGTTGGATGTCCGCTGTAAGTGAATCCGTGAGACAATACTCCTGGGGAAAGTTCGATCAATTCTTTGTGGAGGAAGTCACGGAATACGACTGCACCCAATTGAACGTATCCACTGGAGATACCTTTAGCCAAAATCATAACATCAGGAACGATGTCATAGTGTTCGCAAGCGAACATTTTTCCTGTACGTCCAAAGCCGTTGATGACTTCGTCGGCAATGAACAGGATGTCATTTTCATCACAGATTTTACGGATTTCCTGGAGGTATCCTTCTTTAGGGAAGTTTACCCCGCCGGCACCTTGAATTGGTTCAGTCAAAAATGCAGCAATTGAATCTGCGCCTTGTTCTTCAATGACTTTTCTGAATGCATCTGGATCATCCGGATCGATGTGAATGAATCCTGGTGCCAAAGAAGTTGTAAATTCATGGAATGCTTCGATTCCAGTAGCGCTTGTAGATCCGGAAGCGACTCCGTGATAAGCCTTTTTACGAGCAACGATGTTTGTTTTTTCAGGCTTGCCTTTTACTTTCCAGTAGTGACGTACCAATTTATACGCTGAATCGTTTGATTCGGAACCGCCGGAAGTTAAGAAAGATGCGTTTAGATCGCCAGGTGCCAATTCGGCAACTTTCGCTGCAAGACGAATTGCAGGTTCGTTTGAAAATCCTGTAAAGCTGGAAACGTAAGCACATTTCTCAATTTGTTCTTTTGCAACTTCTGCAATTTCTTTTCTTCCGTATCCGATGTTTACGTTCCAAAGGGAAGACATACCTTCAATGTATTTTTTACCGTTTACATCCCAAACGTGGACGCCTTCGGCTCTGTCAAATATGATAGCTGGACCGTTTTCTTGCTGGTCTTTCAAAGAAGATGATGGATGGATGAAATACTTCTTGTCCAATTCAACCAATTCTTGTCTTAATGCTTCATTGCTCATTAGAATCGCTCCTTTTCAATGTTGTTACTATGAAATTGCTCTGCACAATTATATATTATATCCCTTTGTTTTTGTAAAAGAAAGGGGAGTACACTCTTTTTTTGTAGAAATCCTGTAAATTCCCCAAAAATTTCTTAAAATGCGTTGTTTTGGCAACCAAAAAGGCAAATTAATCCCGATTGTGTCCGAAAACTGCTCTTTTCGTAAAATTTCAACTTTCAAGCTTTACGCGATTTCTTCGGATGATTCTGCAGAACCAAGCTGAAGCTCCGGAGGACGCTGCTTGAATCCTTTCGTCAAGAAGAACAGATAGACGACACCAAGGGCAAACCAAATGCTTCCCAATACCTTTGAATGGATGTCCAAATTAAGGAGCAGCCAAAAGTCAAGTACAGCCCCAATGCCGGGCAGGATCAAATAAAGTATGGTCCCTTTGAAAGAACGCTCTTTTTTACGGAAGAAATAATAGACAATGACTCCCACGTTAACGCTTATAAAGGCAATAAATGCCCCGAAATTAATAAAAGAAGCAACAAGTGTCAGGCTCAAAACGAGCGAAAGAAGAGACGCCGTACTGATTAAAAGAATATTGTTTATCGGTGTTTGGTATTTGTGATGAAGCTTTCCGAAGAATTTCGGAAGCTGGCCATCGCGGCCCATCGCAAACAACACACGGGATGCACTTGCCTGGGATGACATCGCAGATCCAAAACAAGTGCAAAAATAAACTGCCAGGAAAATGGATGCCAATGTTTTTCCGCCGACAAACGTGATAATTTCATGGGAAGCGGAATCCGGGTCAGTAAAAGCAGTGTAATCCGGCCAAACATTATGGGCAAAGTACGAGACGGACATGAATATGACCCCGCCTACAAGGGTGATGATAATGACGGCTTTTGGAATCGTTTTTTTCGGATTGATCGTTTCCTCCGCAAAAGCAGTTGCGGAATCAAAACCAAGAAAAGAGAAGCACAGTAAAGCCGCTCCAGCAACAATATAAGAAAAAGACTGTTCAGGGTTGTAAAAAGGTTCGAAATTAAAAATAGTACCTGTACCTGTTCCTCCCAATATATCTTTGGCAGATAACCCAATAAAAATGAGTATGAACAATATTGAAGAAATACTGATAAAAGCGTTGGCCATTGTAGCCAGTCTGATTCCTCTCACGTTGACAAAAGTAACCAATAAAAGCATGCCTAAAATCCAAATATAGGTTGGAACGGATGGGAAGGCTGCAGAGAAAAAGATTCCAAACAGCAGGTAATTGACCATTGGAATAAAAAGATAATCCATTAGTATGGCCCAGCCAACCATGAAACCGACGGATGGGCTGATCGATTTTTGCGTATAGGCGTAAGCAGAACCGGCTGACGGGACCACTTTGGCCATTTGTCCATAGCTGTAGGCCGTAAAAAGCATAACAATCAATGCCAATAAATAAGAACCTGAAACCATTCCGTGTGATATTTCGGCAGCAACACCATACGTGCTGAACACGGTTGCAAGGGCCATAAAGGAAAACCCGAAAAGGACAACCGGGAGCAGGGTGAGTGAGCGCTTCATTTTTTCTTGTTGCATGTAAATCCTCCTGTTTTAGAACTTTGAATGATTGCTGGCTTGTTTAATAGGGAGGAGTCCCCTACAGGGCCCTGTCCATATTATCCGCTTTCATTTTTCATCCGCCTAAAAACGGATATGCGTTAATGAATGCAATTTTTGTGCCATCTATAAAAAACTTTCAAAAGTTCTTCTCGATGCGTAATAAAGAAATTGACTGCTGAATTACTCGAGTATTTAAATTCATATTCGAATCGTTTTTGCATAAAAATATTCAAATTTGCATAACAAGGTGTTTCCATGCGTAATTTTTAAAAATATAAATCATTACATTGATTGGAACGGACGATAATAAGCTGAGAAAATGATTCCAGACTATGAATTTTATTTTATATATTTCCAATGCATATTTTAACAAAAGGAATCGGTTTGCAAATTTATATTGACAGCTGTTTAATATAAAGGTAATCTTGAAAGCAAGACGTACAAAATTTACTTTCCGGATTAATTACCTTTTTTCGGTTCAGGTAAAATAGTGCGCAACCTTATCACATCGTTAAATAAGAAGACTGCCGAATCTGTCAGCCAGCGGCTCTAACCGCGGGACGAACGCAGAACAAACCAGTCGTACATCTGCCCCTTCTTTTTCGATGGGCCGATGGCGGCTGGTTTTTTTACGCCGGTTTTCTGATTCAACGGACAAATGATTCTTGGGAGGAAAAGGAACATGTGTCTCGCTAAATCAGGTTGTAAACTATGCGGCAACTGCAAAGGCTCCAAAGCGGCAAAAAACGATAAGAAAAAGTAAGGAGCCAAAGACAAAGAGGGCAGGGGAGATGATCCCCGCCCTCTTTGTCTTTGTATAGAAGGGAAGAGGAGCAAAGTATGATTTCTTGGGTCTGTTGGTGTTGTTTGCAGGCGTTGGGCTTCTTGCCGATGCCCGCGCAGGGGAGAAAAGCCGTTGCGTGGTCGTTGGCTGGTCGTTGGCTCGCGTCGCCAATGCCCGTGCAGGCGAGAAAAGCCGTTGGGTGGTCGTTGGCTCGCGCCGCCGATGCCTGTGTAGACGAGAAAAGCCGTTGCGTGGTCGTTGGCTCTGGCAGCCAATGCCTGCGCAGGGGAGAAAAGCCGTTGCGTGGTCGTTGGCTCGCGCCGCCGATGCCCGTGCAGGGGAGAAAAGCCGTTGGGTGGTCGTTGGCTCGCGTCGCCAATGCCCGTGCAGGCGAGAAAAGTGTTCGCGCGGTCGTTGGCTCGCGTCGCCAATGCCCGTGCAGGGGAGAAAAGCCGTTGCGTGGTCGTTGGCTCGCGTCGCCAATGCCCGTGCAGGGGAGAAAAGCCGTTGCGTGGTCGTTGGCTCGCGCCGCCGATGCCCGGGCAGGCGAGAAAAGTGTTCGCGCGGTCGTTGGCTCGCGTCGCCAATGCCGCGCAAGCTAGAAAGGATGGTCTATGGCTCCTACCGCCAGAGCCTGCATAAGAGATAAAAGTGACGCCGCTCAAATTGTCTCCCGTTGCCCATTCCTCCACAAGTCTCATATCCCTAACCCGATCACTGCCAGGATAGTCCTCATCCGGGAAGTAGCACGCTCCATCGGAAAAAACCCTCGGCATTCATATCCGAGGGCTCATCTACTTCAATTTATACTTTCTGCTTTTTTCTTTCCTTGTTCAATGGCAGCCGCTGCCAGCTTTTGAATCGTCATATCGTCCATCGGCGGATTATGCAGGCCGGCCCTTACATCACGGTAATACCTTTGAAGCGGATTGGAGCGCTGCAGGCTCTTGGCTCCGGCCACGCGCATCGCTTTATCAACGATGGAAATCGCCGAGTTGGTTACGGTATGTTTCACCGCTCCGAGTTCGTTGGCAATCAGCGGCCGCCGCTTCTCATCATCGTACGCTTCTGCAACATGATAAAGGAAATGTCTTGCTCTCATCAGTTCAAGTTCAATTTCACCCAATAAACGCTGGACATTAGGCAGTTCGCTGATCGTTCCTTTGATGCTGTTTGGAGAATGCTCATTGGCAAATTGGATGGCGTAATCCCTTGCGGCTTGGGCGATGCCAAGATAGCAGGCCGGAATGTGCATGACCCATCCGTTGATTTTATTTCCGCGCGGTCCGTCATTGATTTCGACAAGCATGGAATCATCCACTTTGACGTTTTCCAAGATCAGGTCATGGCTTTCCGTGCCTCTCATGGAGATGACGTCCCAAGTTTCTTCAATCGAAAGTCCTTCTGTATCCTTATGCAATAGGAAAAATCCGATTGCCTCTTTTTCCTCAATCCAGGCGGAGGTGAGGAAATAGGTCAATGCCGGAGACATCGTCGTAAAATTTTTCCTTCCATTAATGACCCAGCGGCCATCCTCCTTGACTGCTGTTGTCCCCGGGCGCCCGCCCCTTGTCGGGCTGCCGGTCTGGGCTTCACTTACAGCGCGGTTCACAAGTGCTCCGTCCAGCACTTCTTTAGCGAAAAAATTCAATCGGTCATCCGACCATAGCTTTTTCTCGTAAAGCTCGCCGACTGTTCCGAGGTGCCACCCGATGGAAAGTCCGGTAGCCGCATCAAAGCTGGCGATCGTCTCCTGAAAAAGCACCATGTCATATACTCTTAATCCTTCTCCGCCGTATTCCTTCGCCAAAGTCAAACTGGTATATCCCATCTTGACAAGCTCTTGAATGTTCTCTTTAGGAAATTTTGCCTGCTCATCTGTCTCGGCAGACCTGCTTTTAAATTCCGCTTCCTTTTTATATAAATAATCCAGCCATTGCTTTTGGATGCCGTTTTTTATAAATAAGTCTTTCATCTCTTCACCTCTAATATTGTATATGCATAAGATGCTTAAAATTAACAAATCCTATTAGTTTTATTGGTTTTAATCTTATCGGAATTGATTTTAAGCGTCAAGCATTACTCTTTCAGTGGGAAAAAAGGTTTAATCCACACTTTACAACTAAGAATAGTTATGTTAATCTTTGGGATAAATTTAAGAATAAAAAGCAGGGATCAATATGATTGAATTAAAAAATATTAACAAACAATTTCAAAAAAATCATGTGTTAAAAGGAATTGATCTCGAGGTGGAAAAGGGGGATGTCTTGGTCATTGTCGGCCCGAGCGGCTCCGGAAAGACTACCTTGCTCAGGTGTATCAACTATTTGGAGAGGCCTGATGAAGGTTCCATCACAATCGACGGCTTCACTGTCCGAGGGAAGCATGCTTCAAAACGTGATGTGCTCGAATTGAGAAGAAAGACGGCGATGGTTTTCCAGCATTACAACCTTTTTAAAAATAAAACGGTATTGGAAAACGTGATGGAAGGCCTTGTTGTTGCAAAAAAAATTCCCAAAAAGAAGGCAAAGGAAATCAGTGCCTCCTTATTGGAAAAGGTCGGTTTGGGAGAAAAAATCAATGAGTATCCTTCGAAGCTTTCGGGAGGGCAACAGCAGCGTGTAGGCATTGCCCGGGCGTTGGCTTTGAACCCGTCCGTCATATTATTTGACGAACCCACTTCAGCGCTTGATCCCGAGATGGTTGGCGAGGTGCTGGCAATTATTAAACAGATTGCCAATGAAGGGATCACGATGGTTGTCGTTACTCACGAGATTGATTTTGCCCGGGAAGTGGCAAACCGCGTCGTGTTTATGGACGGGGGACATATCGTCGAGCAAGGCTCGCCGGAAGAAGTATTAATTCATCCGAAGCATGAGCGGACGAAAAGATTTTTAAAGAGACTGGTCAAAGAACCGGATTATGCAATTTAGGGGAGGAAAATGGGGATGAAGAAATTTTGGGCAGGAGCGGTGGCATTATTTGGACTGATATTACTTATTTCGGGCTGCTCCCAAAGCACGGCAAAAGAATCGGATGGAAAAAAAGTGGTCAAAGTGGCGATCAGCGACGAAGTCAATCCGCCATTTTTATATGCCGATGAAAAAAATGAACCAATCGGTTATGACATGGATTATATGAAGGAAATAGAAAAAAAGCTTCCGGATTATAAGTTTGAATATATTTGGGGCGAGGAAGAATCCAACCTTGTCGGCGTAGACACGGGAAAATATGATTTCGCCATCAACTGGTTCTTCAAAAATCCGGAAAGACAAGAAAAGTTTTTATATCCGGAGCATGAGTTCGGCTACTCTTTGACAGCTTTGGTAACGAAAAAAGACAGAGATGACATTAAAGCATTGGATGACATGGTAGGGAAAAAGTTTCCGCCGGTTTCGCCGAGCGGCGGGCTGAGGGCCATCTTGAATTCCTATAATGACCAGCATCCGGACAATCCGCTGACATTGGAAAGTATGGATTCTCCATCAAATGCAGAGAACTTGAAAATGGTGGACAAAGGGAAAGCGGACGCCATGTTTATCAATGTAACGACATTCAATGAAATACAAAAAGAACTAAATCTTGATCTGAAAATAGCCGGCATCATTTCAAAAGAACCGATTTATACGGTTTACAGCAAAGAAAACGCAGACCTTGCGAAAGAGATTGATCAGGCCACTGTAGAGCTGACAGAAGACAGCACCTTATCAAAGCTCGCCGAAAAATGGTTTGGAGTAGACTTCTTCCAGGATCTTGAATATATCAATGAAGAAGGCTTTGACTTTGAGAAATAATCCGACTTTCCGTATTGGGTTGCTCAGCGGCTCAATACGGATTTTCATTAGGTGGTGAATGTAAATGACTTCCGGGATAGCCGGCTGGATTGATTTATTTATAAAGGTGCTTGAAAAGCTCCCGCTCACTCTTCTTATGCTGGGGCTGTCTTTATTCTTTTCTATTATTCTCGGTGTGTTTGTTGCCATTATCCGGATTCAAAAACAGCTTGTCCTCTATCAATTGGCGACCTTTTATCTGTCTTTTACAAGATGTACACCGTTGCTTGTCCAGTTGTTTCTTGTTTATTTCGGACTTCCGCAGCTGCTGTTGGCTTTTAATCTTGACATCAACAGCTGGGACCGGCTTGTATTCCTTGTCATCGCGTTTTCGTTTCATACGGCGGCTTATTTATCTGAGGTGTTCAGATCTGCGTACCTTGCCGTTGGCAGGGACCAGCTGGAGGCTGCATACAGTGTCGGGATGAGTTACCCGCAGGCGCTGTTCAGAATCATATTGCCGCAGGCATTTGTGATCTCCCTGCCAAATCTGGGGAACAACATTATTGAACTGTTAAAAGATACGTCCTTGGCCTTTACGATCGGCATCATCGATATTATGGGCCAGGTTAGAATAATCCTCGGTAACAACCATGGGATGGGAATGTTCCAAATCTATGTTGTGATTTCGTTGGTATATTGGGGAACTTGTATTCTGATAGAAAGTGTCATCGGTTATTTGGAAAAAATATTTAAAAAAGGCCGGGTCAGTTTATCAAGGCAATAGAGGGGAGGGGCGACGTTGCTTTTGTCTATCATCAATCTGGAATTTGCGCTTGAACAATTTCCGGAGGTTTTAAAAGGGGTGCCGGCCACACTGGCCATTGCGGTTGTTGCCATGATTTTCGGGCTGGCTTTCGGACTTTTGATTGCCCTGTGCAGAATATATAGAGTCCCGGTGCTGAACCGGTTTTTTATCGTCTATATTTCCTTTATCAGAGGAACACCGCTACTTGTCCAGCTTTATGTGTTTTTTTATGGTGTGCCTGTCCTTCTCGATTTTTTGAATGAGCAACTGGGTACAAATTTCGATGCTTCGAACATATCTCCATTGATCTATGCCTTTATTGCCTATACATTGAACACTTCGGCGTATCAGGCGGAGATTTTCCGTTCGTCGATCAATGCCGTCAGCGCCGGGCAGATGGAAGCGGCGCATTCAGTCGGAATGACGACAGCGCAGGGGCTTTGGAGAATTATATTGCCGCAGGCTTTTGTTGTGGCCCTTCCCAACTTGGGTAATACATTTATCGGACTCATTAAAGCCACTTCACTGGCATTTGCTGTAAAAGTGGTCGAGATTTTGGCGATAGCCAGAATTATTGCCAACGACGGCTACAGGTTCCTGGAAATGTATCTGGTTGCGTCACTGATCTATTGGGTCATCTCCTGGTTATTTGAAGTGTTGTTTGCGGCTGCCGAAAAGAAAATGAGGCGTTATGAAGAGCGGGTCGAAGGAAATGCGGCGTAATGTGAAAAACCACTGGAAAAGTTCATAGAAATGAAGCAAGCGGAAAAATGATTTGTTTTTCCGCTTGCATTGTGTTTTAGTATTCTCCATTTAAAAAAGTTGCAGATTCCCGTCAATCCTACCCAAAGGAACGTCCAATCCTTCCCGAAGAAGCATCCAAGTCGTTCAAACGGTAACGAATCTGTGTGATACCTTCCCGAAGTAGCGCCCAAGTCGTTCAAACGGTAACGAATCCGAGCTATACCTTCCCGAAGGAGCATCCGAGTCGTTCAAACGGTAACGAATCCGTGTGATACCTTCCCGAAGGAGCGTCCAAGTCGCTCAAACGGTAACGAATCCGAGCTATACCTTCCCGAAGGAGCATCCAAGTCGTTCAAACGGTAACGAATCCGTATAATACCTTCCCAAAGGAACGTCCAATCTGGAAAAACAGTCAAGAATCCCGTGGCATCCTTCCCGAAGACCCGCCCGATGCCGTTACGGTCACGGAGCCGGCGGCCAATCAGTTGTTCCGTCACAGAAGCCTTTAGGTCGTATACTCCCCGTTAATTCTCACATAATCATACGACAGATCGCATCCCCAGCCGGTTGCTTTTCCCGGACCATCTCCAAGCGAAATGGATATGACAATCTCATCGCCCTCCAAATAACTTTCAAGATCCTCAAGATTCGATTCCGCTGGTTCCCCGCCGCTAAACACCGGAATGTTGCCAAACGCCACGGAGACTTTTTTCGGTTCAATCGGGTACTCCGCGTTCCCTATGGTTGAAATGATCCTTCCCCAATTGGGATCGGCCCCAAATATGGCCGTTTTCACCAATGGCGAGTTGATGATCGACTTCATCATCGCTTTGGCTTCATTATCATTTTTGGCTCCGTCCACCTGAACCTCAACAAGCTTTGTTGCTCCTTCGCCGTCTCTGGCCAGATCTTTGGCCAGGCTGACCAACATATCCGTCAGTACCTGCTCAAACTTTTCAAGGTCAACGGGGCCTGCAAGCCCGTTTGCCATTGCAGCTACCGTATCGCTTGTACTCGTGTCGCCGTCTACGGATACCATGTTAAAGGAAACATCCACCGCCCGCTTTAACACGGCTTTCAGTGTTTCCGGTTCAATTTGTGCGTCGGTCATAATATAGCTGAGCATTGTCGCCATGTTCGGCTCAATCATCCCGGACCCTTTGGCGATGGCGCATAAAGTGACGCCATCAATTTCTTCCGAACGATATTTTGCGAAAGTGTCTGTCGTCATAATCGCTTCGGCAGAGTCTTTCAAGCCGTCTTTTTTCAACTCGCCTCTTAATCCTGGAATGCCGTCAATGATTTTTTGGACCGGCAGCGGAACCCCGATCACCCCTGTCGAGGAGGGCAGGATATCTTCAGGGCTGATCGTTAATTCTTCGGCAACTGCCGCTATGATTGTATGAACATCCTGGATCCCCTGGTTTCCGGTCGCTACATTTGCATTTTTGCTGTTGATGACAAAAGCTTGGAGAAAACCATCTTTTATATGTTCTTTTCCGACTGTTACAGGTGCACCGCAAAACTGGTTTTTTGTAAACATGGCAGCGGCTGCTGCGCGGGTCTCGGAGTAAATGACGGTAAAATCAGGTGTATCGTCTTTTATGCCAAGTCTTTTGGCGCATGAGTAAAAACCTTTCGGAAGCTGTGTATGTTCCATTGAAAATTCTCCCATCTTAAATAATTTTCATTTATCAATATTATACTGTGGTCTTCGTAAAAAGAAAGGGATAATTGAATAATTATAAAAATAAATGAATAATTATTTAAAAATATATTGACTTTCCACCTGCAATCGGTAAGATTGACATTATAGATTGATTCAAAAGGTGATGAAAATGATCGAAGTCCGCAAGGCGGTTCTCAAGGATATCGATAAGGTATACGAGCTTGTCAACCAGTATGCCGACGAGGAGCTGCTGCTTCCGAGAACACGAGAATCCCTAATCATTAATATACAGTCCATTTTCGTAGCGGAAGAAGGAGATGAAGTTCTCGGGGTTGCCTGTCTGGCTGTCCTTGGGCAGGACATGGCGGAAATTCGGTCTCTCGCTGTTGACGGGAAGGCGCAGGGCCGTGGGATTGGAAAGATTTTAGTGTTGAAAATTATTGAAGAAACAAAAAAATTGGGGATCTCCAAGTTGATTTCGTTAACCTATCAAGTTACGTTTTTTAAGAAATGCGGGTTTGAAATTATACAAAAGGAAGCGATGCCGCAAAAAGTCTGGACAGATTGCATCCATTGCCCAAAGTTTCCGGCATGTGATGAAGTGGCAATGGCTATCACTTTTTAACAGCCAGGTAAAAAGTTTGTCGAATTCATGAAAAAATTAGATTGACAGTTTCTTTACACAGTTGCTATATTTATATCGTCATAGATCATTCATGAATGAATCATACAATTTAAGCAAGACTGTCAAATCTATCCGGACTTTGTTGGGGAAGCAAAGCATAACGTAGATTTAGAGCCAGTTTACTGTATAAATGACCGCCTGCGAAAAAAGAGGACATTTAGGGTAAAACTGGCTTTTTTATGCTTTGATTTTTCCGATCGAAAAAGGAGGAGGTTTGTGTGGTCGACGTTTATTCATCAGGGAATAGGGCAAATGACTTGAAAAAGCGGCGCGAAACAGCTGTGGCCAGAGGATTGAACAATGTAACAGGAATTTATGTCAATTCTGCAAGCGGTTCAACTTTGAAGGATGCAGAAGGGAATGAGTATATTGATTTTGCGGGAGGCATCGGGATCCAAAATACCGGCCATAATCATCCGCGGGTGGTCAAAGCCATTCAGGATCAGCTCTCAAAATTCATTCATCCGTGTTTTCATGTAACGCCGTATGAGATATATATCCGGCTGGCCGAACGGCTTAATGAACTTACGCCTGGAAATTTTTCAAAAAAGACAATGCTTGCAAACAGCGGCGCGGAAGCAAATGAAAACGCAATAAAAATGGCCCGGAAGTACACGGGCAAATCCGGTATCGTAGTGTTTGACCGCGCCTTCCACGGGCGGACGCTTCTGACGATGTCCTTGACGAGCAAAGTCATGCCGTATAAAAAAGGGTTCGGTCCCTTTCCGGGTGAGATCTATAGACTCCCCTATCCTTATTACTATAGAAGCGATGAGGGGCTTACCCGGGATGAAACAGATAAGCTGATGTTAAACAACCTGCACAACTTCTTTCAATATGAAGCAGACAAAGACAGTATTGCAGCAGTCCTGATTGAGCCTGTCCAGGGCGAAGGGGGATTTGTTGTCCCTTCGGAAACATTCATGCAGGGATTGAAAAAATTCTGTGAAGACAATCAGATTGTTTTTATCGCAGACGAAATTCAGACCGGATTTGGCCGCACAGGAAAAATGTTTGCCATGGAGCATTTTGGAGTGGAACCCGATCTTACGACCATGTCCAAATCAATCGCTGGCGGCCTGCCGCTCAGTGCCGTAACAGGAAAGGCAGAAATCGTTGATGCGCCGGAACCGGGGCAGCTCGGCGGAACGCTGGGTGGAAGCCCGCTGGGATGCGCTGCGGGGCTTGCCGTCTTGGATGTGATTGAAGAGGAAAACCTGTTGGACAGAAGCGTATGGATGGGTGAAAAAATCCAATCAGCCTTTAGCCGATTAAAGGACGAATGTGAAACAATCGGTGACGTACGCGGCCTCGGGCCGATGTGCGCCATCGAACTTGTCGCGGACAAAAAGACAAAGGAGCCCGCAAAGGAGCTTACTGCCAATATCGTGAAGCGATCGTGGCGGGAAGGCCTGATCATATTAAGTTCCGGTCTTTATTCCAATGTCTTGCGCTTCCTTCCTCCTCTGACGATGGACGAAAAAACAATTGACAAAGGATTAGCCATCTTAGAACGAGTCATAGAAGATGAATCAAAACAACTAATGGATATCCAGGGAGAGTGAAAGTTATGGCAAATTACCTGAACTTTATCAACGGAGAATGGGTCAGTGCTTCTTCTGGCGAAAAGCATGAACATTTTAATCCTGCAAAGCCGTCTGAAAGCATTGGATTCACTGAAGTGTCAGCCGTAGAAGATGTTGAAAAAGCGATTGAGGCTGCAAAGAATGCAGCATCAGGCTGGAAAGCAATGTCTTCAGTCAACCGGGGTGAAATACTTCGAAAAGCAGCGGATATATTGGAAGAGCGTGCAGACGATATTGCCAAAACGGCTACTCAGGAAATGGGGAAACGTTTTGTCGAAACAAAAGGGGAAGCACTCAGAGGAGCCGCTATCTTAAGATATTTCGCACAGGAAGGCCACCGCAAAAAAGGCGAAGTACTTCCTTCTGCGGCTGACGGAACCACTTTGCTTGCGGTCCGTGTACCTGTCGGAGTTGTTGCAGCCATTACACCTTGGAACTTCCCGATCGCCATTCCGATCTGGAAAATAGCTCCTGCCCTTGTGTTCGGAAATCCGGTCGTGTGGAAGCCGGGACAGGAAACAGGCATTACAGCGGCAAAAGTGGCAAAAGTATTCGAAGATGCGGGACTGCCTGCCGGTGTCCTTAACCTCGTATTGGGCAGAGGTTCCGTAATCGGCGATGTTCTTACCACTCATAAAGATGTATCTGCAGTCACTTTCACCGGTTCAAACGCAGTCGGCCAAAATATTGCAAAACTGGCGACTGCTGGCGGCAAGAAATTCCAGCTTGAGCTTGGGGGCAAAAACCCTGCTGTTGTTCTTGCGGATGCAAACCTTGACCTTGCTGCACGTCTTGTGGTAGAAGGAGCAATGAAGCAGACGGGCCAGCGTTGTACTGCAACAAGCCGTGCTTATGTCGAAGCAAGCATTTACGATGAATTTGTTGAAAAAGTGATTGACAATGCAAAGCAAATCACAATCGGAAACGGCCTTCAGGACGGCATCACCATGGGCCCTGTTGCATCCAAAAAGCAATTTGACACAGTTACAGGCTATATCCAGAAAGGGAAGGACGAAGGGGCTGAACTTCTATATGGAGGCAGCACATTGGATATCGACGGGGGATACTACATTGAACCGACGATTTTTGGAAATGCTACTCACGAGATGACGATTGTGAAGGAAGAAATTTTCGGCCCGGTTGTGGCGCTGATGAAAGTGGCTGATTACGACGAAGCCCTTGAAAAAGCCAATGATACAATTTACGGATTAAGTGCCGCCGTATTCACAAACAGCCTTGAAAAAGCGTTCCACTTCATAGAAAACAGCGAAGTGGGAATGGTTCAGATCAATGGTGAAACAGGCGGTGCCGAACCGCAGGCTCCGTTCGGGGGAGTAAAAGCCTCAGGCCAAGGCCCGAAGGAGCAAGGCCAATCGGCAGCCGAATTCTTTACTACAAATAAAACGGTAACGATCAATCCATTTGCTAAGTAAAAAAACCTGCCTGCCGAAAGAGACAGTCTTTCGGCAGGAACCTTCAAGAAAAGTGCAGGTTTGCAATCCGCTGCTAAAAGCTATTTTAATAGAGCTTGTCTGGCATCATGGCTGCTTTAGCGAGATAGCGCTTTTCATCAGAAGGAAGATTAAATTAAAGGAGTAAAAGAATGCAAAACGAACAAGATGTTAAAAAGGTTTTATCACGCTGGGACGTCCTGTTTTTAGCGTTCGGCGCCATGATCGGATGGGGCTGGGTTGTTATGTCGGGAGAGTGGATCCTGGGAGCCGGGACAATCGGTGCGATGATCGCATTTGTAGCCGGTGGAATTCTCGTTATTTTTGTCGGTTTGACATATGCCGAACTTGCATCATCTATGCCTACAACAGGCGGAGCACTTATATATGTATTCAGGGGTGTCGGCCCTAAAACAGCTTTTACGGCATCATGGATGCTGGCGCTTGGATACATTTCGGTAGTGGCATTTGAAGCCGTAGCGCTTCCGACAGTTATCGAGTACATATTCCCGAATTATAAAGTGGGATTTATGTATACAATCAATGATTATGATGTGTATGCTTCATGGGTATTGGTCGGTGTCGGGGCTTCCATTTTCGTAACGATTGTCAACTATCTCGGTGTGAAATCTGCTGCCTTCCTGCAAATGGTTTTAACCATTGTGATTGGTATTATCGGTTTATTACTTATTTTTGGCGGCGTATTCAATGGAGAAGTGGCAAATACCGAACCGTTGTTTGTCGGCGGAATTGGCGGCATCATGGTAGTCGCGATCATGACGCCTTTCATGTTTGTCGGCTTTGACGTAATTCCGCAAACAGCGGAAGAAATGAACGTACCTGCCAAAGCCATTGGTAAAATCCTCATTCTGTCCGTTGTTTTAGCGATTATATGGTATATTGCCATTATCCTGGCTGTTGGACTTGGCCTGGATAAAGATTCGCTGGCAGCTTCAACATTGCCAACAGCGGATGCCATGGCCAAATTATTTGGAAGCGACATCTTCGGTATTGTCTTGATTCTTGGGGGTATTGCCGGGATCATCACAAGCTGGAACGCATTCATCATCGGTGGAAGCCGGATTTTGTATGCTATGGCAGACAAAAAGATGATTCCTGCATGGTTCGGTAAAATCGATAAGAAACACGGAACACCTACAAATGCAGTTCTGTTTATTGGTGTTTTGGCTACTGTAGCTCCATTGCTTGGACGACCTATGCTTGTCTGGCTTGTGGATGCGGGCGGACTTGCCATTGTCATCGGTTATTTACTTGCAGCAGTCGCTTTTGTACAGCTTCGTAAAAACGAGCCGAACATGGTTCGTCCTTTCAAGGCCGGAAAATCCAGCGCGATAGGATGGATTGCGATCGTCTTGAGTATCTTCTTTGTCATCCTTTATATGCCTGGCATGCCTGCAGCGCTTGTTTGGCCATACGAATGGGCAATTTTCGCTGGATGGGCTATTTTGGGTATTCTTCTCATGGTTGCAATGTGGAAAAACTTCCCTAAAGAAAAATTGAAATACATTGATAAAGAGTAATCAAGGTTAATTAAATTGAATCCAATCCAACAAGGATTGGATTCAATTTTTTTGTTTTTTGCACTTGTAAGCTATATTTTTGTGTGATAGACTCTAAATTGTATCCAAAATGATTTGGGGTGGATATTTTGTCAAAAGAATTGGCTCAGCAAAAGTCGACAGTTGTGAACAATGTCACGAAACGCCTGAGAGAGGCCATTTTGGACGGTACTTTGAAAAAGGGTGACCGGTTGATTCAGGAAGAATGGGCAGAAAAGCTGAAGGTCAGCAGAATGCCGATACGAGAAGCACTTACACAACTGCAAATGGAAGGACTTGTGGAAATCGTCCCCCATAAGGGTGCAGTTGTCACCCCAATTACAAAGGAGAATATAGAGGAAATCTACTGTATCCGGTCCATGCTGGAAGGCTTGGCGGCAGAAAAGTCGCTCCCATTTCTGACGGATGAGGACAAGCGGAATTTGCACGATATCGTGGTCCAGATGGAAACGCTGGATTTGAAGGATGAGACAAATGGGGAGTATATCCGTCTGAATGCAGCTTTTCACCGGATCCTCATGAGCGGATGTCCGTGGCCAAGGCTTCGTAAAATGGTTGAAACTCTTGGTATTTCACCTATCGCGCCGAATCTGCTGATTGATTATTATCAGGAGACACAGCGGGAACACAGACGCATTTATGAGGCTGCATTAAGGGGAGACCCGGCTGAATTGCGTGCTGCGGTGGAGTATCATATTTTGCGTACAAAAAATAATTTAATAGATTGCATGGAAAGCATGAAAAAAAACTCATAAAACAAATGGAGGCATAAAATTATGTATGATTTCGCGATTGTAGGCGGCGGTATTGTTGGTTTGTCAACAGGAATGGCCCTTTATAACAGATTTCCTAACGCAAAAGTTGTCGTCATTGAAAAAGAGGCATCTGTGGCAGAACATCAAACTGGGCATAACAGTGGTGTTATCCACTCCGGAATTTACTATAAACCTGGCAGTTTCAAAGCCCGATTTGCGAAACAGGGCAGCCAGTCAATGAGAGAGTTCGCGGAAAAGCATGACATTGCTCATGATATTTGCGGTAAAGTCATTGTTGCGACAAATCAGGAGGAGCTTCCTCTGCTTGATAACTTGTATGAAAGAGGCTTGCAAAACGGGCTTGCCATCACAAAAATCAGTAAAGAGGAATTGCTTGAAATTGAACCGCATGTTGCCGGTCTTGCCGCAATCCGTGTTCCCATGGCTGGAATCATTAACTATAAGCAGGTAAGTGAAAAATTCGCAGAAATCATCCAGGAAAACGGCGGCGATATTCTCTTAAATACAAAAGTGGAGAAAATCAATGAAAGTTCCGACTCAGTTGTTATCGAAACTACTAACGGAACAGTTAAGGCCGCCTTGGTCATCAACTGTGCAGGACTCCACAGTGACCGCGTAGCCGCAGCAGCAGGTTATAAAACAGATATGAAAATTCTGCCGTTCCGCGGAGAGTACTTTAAATTGAAACCAGAAAAACGCCATCTTGTAAAAAACTTGATTTACCCTGTTCCTAATCCGAAGTTTCCATTCCTTGGCGTTCACTTTACGCGTATGATCAACGGGGAAGTGGATGCAGGTCCTAACGCTGTGTTAGCATTTAAGCGTGAAGGTTACAAAAAGCTTGATTTCAGTGCAAAGGATCTAGCGGAAAGTCTTGCATACAAGGGCTTATGGAAACTTGCCGGAAATTTCGCGAAAGAAGCAGTAGGAGAGTATGTCCGTTCCTTTAGCAAAGCACAATTTACTAAAAGCCTCCAAGCCTTGATTCCTGAAATCCAGGAGGATGATTTGATTCCAGCACCAGCCGGTGTTCGTGCTCAAGCGCTCAAAGACGACGGATCCATGGTGGATGACTTCAATATCATCATGGGGGACAGAACGATTCATGTATGTAACGCGCCATCACCAGCTGCCACTGCATCCATTGAAATAGGAAAAGAAGTGGTTAGACGAATTCCTGAACAAACACATCTGAAAGAAGCAGCTGTAACATTATAATTTTTGAAAGAGGAGATTAAATCCATGGAGTTCAATGCCAAGACAATGTTTATTGCCGGTCATGCACGCCTCCCGCAGGGAATGGCTGCAAAGAGTGTGTATGAAACCTTAACGATTACAGCTGAAGTAGATGTAAAATACGGAGTAATTCTTAAAGCTTCTGCCACACTTGCAACGGAACACGGCAGTGATTTCATTGGGCGTCTATTAAGGGGGACAAGCTTGAAAGACGGAATCGATGAGCAGATCGAAGCCATTCAAACGTACTACCGCGGGAAAGCGACGAATGCTCTCATCGCTGCAATGAAGGACCTTGATCTTCACTACAAACAAATCACGGCGGCTGAGAAATAATATTTGATTGATAAATCGTAAAGAGACCCTTCCGATGTTTAAAAACTGGAAGGGTTTTTTATCTTTGAGGTGCCAGGTCTTTTAGAAAGTTGGGATTCAATGGAAAACAAACAATTGTTTAAAGAAGCCGCCAAATACAAGAAATGGCTGGAGAATATTACGCTAAATCCTTTCGAATGTAAAATCAACGGGCGAAGCTATTACTTTGCTATTTATCATGGCAAAGATCCGAACAAGCTAAAAGGTTATGCTATCATTTCGCTGGATGGAGGCCCTAACAAGGAATATCGAGAGGCCTTGTATCCGCTGACACTTTTTTCAGGTGCAAGTACCAATATTTTTAATATCATGGGGGCCAGGAGTAAGATTAAACCCGATTATTTTAAAACAGTCATTCAAGCGATCGATGATTCCGGAAGTATATCAGATGGGATACTGCAAAAAGGAAAAACTCTATTTGAAAAGATGATTGAATTACAGATACCATTCATTGACCTTTATAAGGAATATGAACATTATTATGACAACACCATTTTAGTGAAAAAGGTTATTGACGAAAAGGACATTGATCACACATTAACTGTCCTTGGCAAGCTGGATATCCTTCAATTCAAGCAAGGGTTATTGCTGACCGAGTATGATCCGATCATGCCCGAGTTTTTCAAAAGGCTTGGCGAATTAAAAAATAAGTTTCCCGGTGACAGCTGGAACTTCATCAAAGGTATGAGAGATAACAGAAAAGTTTTGGGCAAGAGAATGGCTGAATTCAAAATGGACAGGGAGATTATTCACCTTCCGGAAGAACAGCAGATTGAAGCAAAAAAAGAATATACGAGAAGAAGCGCAGAAAAGCTGATTAAAGATAGGGAGAAATTGCTGCGGGGGCCAGCCGCTCTATGAGTCAATTTGAAAAGTAAGGAGTTTTATCGTGGATAGGCCGGTATCATTGCTTTTTCAGTTATTACCGGAAAATATGGCACCCTGCGATATACAAAAAATTGGGCGGAGTGCCAGCTATTGGAGGCGAAACGCATTGTTCAGCAAACAACTAGTTAAAGAAGCAGGCAAATATAAGAAGTGGCTGGAAGCTTATTCAATCAACCCTTATTCCTATCCCATCAATGGTCGTGCCTATTATCTGACAATATATGGCAAAAATCCGCAGCAATTTAAAGGATATGCTGTTATCTTGGTCGATGGCGGACCGAGTGAAGAGTATCGGCATGCCCTCTTCCCATTGACCATTTTTTCCGCAGCCAATGCAAATATTTTTGATTTCGGCGGGCCGAGGAGCCGGATATTACCGACTTATTATCAAGGCATCATTCAAGAGATACAGACCTCAGCTGACCCTAACCTCGCTAAAACCAGTGAATTATTCAGTAAACTGTTGGAACTTCAGTTGCCGTTCAACCAACTTTACCGCGAGTATGATGATTTTTATAACCAGGAAATCATGGCGAAAAAGACAATCGCGGATAAGGATATCGAACATACATTAATCACTTTGGCAAAATTGGATCTGCTTCAATTCAGGCAGGGAGTCTTACTGGAAACATACGATGAGATCATGCCCGAATTTTTCAGGAAAGCGAAGGAGATGAGGGGAAAGCTGCCGTCTGAAAGCTGGAATTTCATCAAAGGGATGCAGGACAACAGGAATATTCTAGGAAAACGGATGGCGGATTTTGATTTCGAGAGGTCAATTATGTCTTTGCCGGAGGAAGAACAGATTGAAAGAAAAATCCAGGATGCCAAAAGGAACGCAGAGAAGCTCATCAATGAAAGGGAGAGCCTGCTTCGGGGGCCGGCTGCTTTATAATCCAATATGAGAAGTTAGGAGCGATCAGGAAAAACCACCTGTTGAAAATTCAAGAAGAAAATTTATGACAATTTTGTTGACATTTTTTATACTGGGTGGTAATCTTGAATCAAGCAATCATTATAACATATTCACCTTTTGAAAACTGCCTTTTCAAAATCCGTGAATAGTATAGATTTTTTGGAGACCGGAAAATAAAATATGCAGACTGCAATATTCACTGTGACTCTACAGCCATAGAGCGGTGAAGTGAATATAAGCCAGTTGCCGATATGAAACCTTTTCTAAACGGGATGGGTATATCGACAGCTGGCTTTTTATGTTTTCTGTTTCTCCACGATTAAAATTATACTTTTCATTAAACAGGAGGAATCTGTAATGGGCGTTACAAAGGAAAAAAAGTTTCTGAAAACAGGAAAAGCATATGAAGTGAAGTCTCATCCGCAATCCGACCGTTTATATCACATTGAAATCGACAAAGAAGCCATTGCCAAATTCCTGGCAGCTGTCGAAGAAAAAAATATCAGCGTTCAAGTCCTTGAATATACACCATACCAACGTCAAATCGTTGCTTCACTTCTTCAAGATTTTGTCGGTGAAGATCTTGGTGAAATACTAAGAGGCATTATTCATGACCGTGAGTCCGGCGGTTTCACATTAGGTTTGGAAGGTGTAACAGAAGATACTGATGAGTTTGTGATCTTCGGAACTGCTATCTCTCATTTGGTAGGTATGCCAAACTTTGATGCGATGACAGGAAAATACTATGCACGTTTTACAGTAAAACACACAGACAACAGTGACTCTTTCCTTCGCCAGGCATACCGTTTATTCACATTGCACACAGACGGAACATTCGTTGACGAGCCAACAGACTGGCTGCTAATGATGAAAATGGTCGAAGAAAATGCTGTTGGCGGTGAGTCAAGGCTCCTTCACTTGGATGACTGGAAAGAACTTGACAAATTTGCCAACAACCCGCTTGGAAAGCATAAATTCACATACATTGCACCACCAAGCAAAAACGTACAGCAAACAGTAGATCGTGCTACATTCTTTAACGTGAACGATAAGCCATGCATCTGCTTTATCGACCAGTTTGTATATCCTGAGTCAATCGAACAGGCAAAATATTTGGAAGACCTATCTGCGTCATTGGAATCTGACGAAAGTGTCATTGAACTGGAACTTCCAGTCGGCGACCTTGTCGTACTCAACAACCTGTTCTGGATGCACGGACGTGCAGCGTTCGAAGTGAACCCTGACTTGAACCGTGAATTGATGCGCCAACGCGGACGCTTCGTTGAATAATTTTAACTAAGTCATTTGTTACTCAATTGTTAATAACCTCTACCTTCATTTTTTCGCACCCGGCAACGGGTGCGGTTTTTTAAAAAATTAAAGAAGTATAAATTGTTACGAATGTTTGCTCCAAATTAAGCCTTTCATTGTCCAGCTCCAGCGCCTATCGACTAGCAGACTTCGCGCCTCCTCCGATAAGTCAACATCGGCTCCTTCGTCGCCGTGTTTCCTTTATTTCGTCGAAGCCACTCCTGCCCGTACGTCGATAAACAGGCGCTTGCACTTTTCTCATGATCCTCTTATGGAGCAGCGATTAAAATTTACGATTTTGCTGGTCAGGCAAGGTTATATTTCTTGATTTTATAATTCAGGTTTTGTCTTGAAATCCCCAAAAGCTTGCTGGCTTTCGTTACATTTCCGTTTCCCTCTTTTAATGCAAGCTGTATAAGAGTCCGTTCGAGATTTTCTTTCTGCTCTTCCAAACTCCCGCCCGAAAGCAATGAGGGCTTTGGAACTTTAAGAGTTGCAGAAATCTGGTTGGACTCATTAGCCCTTGCTTGGAAAGTTGCCGACAAATGATGATAGGCGATCGACCGCTCTCCATCCATCATATTTATACAGCCCTCAATCGTATGTTCCAATTCCCTGATGTTTCCCGGCCATTCGTAATTCATGAAGATCCCCATCACTTCCGGTTCCACGTTATCTACCTTAATCTGCAATCTTTCGCTGTGTTTTTCCAGAAAGTGCCGGATCAAAACCGGAATATCTTCTTTTCTGTTCTTCAATGGCTGGATGATCAAATTTACCACGCTTAAACGGTAAAACAGATCTTCTCTCAATCTGCCGTTTTCGATAGCAGAATAAGGGTCTTCATTGATGGTGGCAATAACTCTGACGTCAACATCAATCGATTTCTTTGCACCAAGGCGCTGAATTTTCTTCTCCTGCAAAAAACGCAACAGTTTGGCCTGCAGGTTAATGCCCATGGAATTGATTTCATCAAGGAGTAAAGTTCCGTTATGGGCCTGCTCTATTAACCCTTCTCTGTCAATGGCTCCGGTAAAGCTCCCTACAGAAGTACCGAATAACAGACCTTCCAATAAGTGTTCGGGAAGAGCAGCGCAATTTTGTGCGATAAATGGATAGTTTTTTCTCGGGCTGTCGTTATGAATGCTCTGGGCAAACAATTCCTTGCCAGTTCCTGTATCTCCGATAATCAGGGTTGACGATGAAGTTCTGGCGGCCCTGCGGGCCTGGTCTACTGTTTGCCGCATGACTCTGCTTGTGAAAATAATATCCTTGAATTGAAAACGGGTGTTATTGTCCCTTCCCTTTGGCTTTTTGCCTATTTTTGTTTGAGGTTCGTTGTTTATATTGCGGATCGTCTCTTCCAGTTGCTTCTGCTCGGAAATATCTTTTACGATCTCAATTGCCCCGGCCTGTCTGGCGCCAATCTTCAAAGTTTTTGATTTTGAAAGTGTTGTTACGGCCTTCCCGCTGTTAGTGAAATATGTTTCACGATAATTCAACGGTTTTGAAAGCCTTAATGTTTTTAAAAGGATACTGGAGTTTTCATCCATATCAGGAAATGCTTCCATGAGCAATTTGCCTTTTACTGAATCGGGCTCCCGCAGGTCCAATTCCCCCATTTTTTTATTGTAGAAAATCACCTTTCCTTCCATATTAATAGCACATACGCCCTCTTCCAGCATATCCAGAATGGAATCATAAAGGAATTTCTGCTCATTTGCCTGCTGAAGTTCATACTTTAACAATTGTTGCTGGGTTATATCCTTAATAATTAAGAGAAAGTGCAAGTCCAAAGGGACAATATTCATTACTAACTCTTTTGTTCCGAACGATAAGGAAATTCCCGTATTTTCTCGGGGCGACAATAAAAATTTTTTGTTTTCCAATGGCATTAACTCAAAAATGGATGTTTCTCCAACTGTATTGGAACTGAGTCCAAACAAACGGAGAGCAGTCCTGTTTGCCTTTATAAGCCGGCCTTGCTCATTTACAATCAGCATGCTCTCAAAGCAGGAATTCCATATACTCTCCAATTCTATTTTCTTCAAGTTACAAATCACTCCATATTTGTCAAATATGATTAGTTAAACTTATTAATATATTATAAACAATTGGAAAGGAAAGACAAATATTTTTCGAAAGTTTTTTTTCGGTGAAAAATGTTTTTCGCCTATTGGATCATAAAAATCACTGAATGTAACTGTTTTACGGGAAAAAATGTTGGCATGCCTTTTGCACTATGATCTTAATCAATCAGGAGGAAAGGAGCCGATGATTGACAAAGGTATGTGACAGGCCGGACATTGATAATTTTTGTCAGCGTTTTCAAAAAAGGAAGGAGTGTAATGATGGCAAAGGTACAATTATTGGAAATTGAACCGATAAGGAATTTGAAGTTCCGGCATCTTTGGGCATTGGGTGTAGGAGCGGTTGTAGGAGACGGCATTTTTCTACTGATTGGAGAAGGTATTGCCACAGCTGGTCCCAGTGCTATTTTAGCGTATTTTATTGCAGGGCTTTTTCAATTATTCTTGATGGTCGCTTTGGCAGAGATTGCAATCGGCATGCCGTTTGCGGGAGGAATGTCTGTATGGGTTGAACGGTTTTTAGGCAAGTGGTGGGGATTTCTATCGGGTTTTGCGTTCGCTGCAGGCTGGGTTCTTGCTGGCGGCGGTGTTAGTATGGCTCTTGGGACAATCACATCCTGGTTTTTCCCCCAATTGACCGGAAAAATATGGACAACTGTTTTTGCTCTTATCTTTCTCAGTATATTCGCTTTATTGAACATCTATGGAACATCGATAGCAGCAAAAACACAATTATATCTTGTGTTGGCGCTGACAGCCGGTATGATGCTGTTTGCACTGTTTGGTTTAAAAGACATCGATATAAATAACTTCAAAGAATGGATGCCTCATGGAACTTCCGGCTTTTTAAGTGCAATCCCTCTTGGGACATATGCTTATCTGGGCGCTGTTTCCATAGTGACAGCAGGTTCGGAAGTCGTTAATCCCAGGGATTTGCCAAGGGCTTTGGTATGGTCCAGTGTGACATTCCTCATCATCTATTCTGCTGCGCAGTTCGTTCTGCAAGGAATTATTCCATGGGATCAGGTGACAATGGACAGCTCGCCTTTCACAGAGGCAGCCAATGTTGTCTTCGGATATGCAGGTGCTTTCATCATTAACCTGGTTGCATGGATAGCTGCAGCCACCTGTATTTTAATGGGAACATTTTATACAGCATCAAGGATTTTCTTTTCTCAGGCAAGAAGGGGGTACTTGCCGAAGTTCTTTGGGTATTTAAACCCGAAAACACGTACACCTGTCCATGGAATTGTATTTATCTGGATTTGTTCGGCTGTTTTCATTTTGATCGGCAGTGTAAATCCGGATCTGATCTATGTGGAGTTTTCTCTGCAGTTGACTTTTGCTTGGATAGTCTCTTGGACCCTTGCGGTGATTGCGGCAATCCTTTATAGGAAAAAATGCAAGGATGAAGTGGAAAAGCTGGCTTGGAAGCAGCCTTTGTTCCCATTATTCCCAATCTTGGGGCTGGTCGGAATTTGTATTATTTTCTACGGCACTTTCTTGGGAACCCCGATGACACTTGTAAGGGGATTGATTGGGGTAGTTGCGCTGTTCATATTCTATAAAATCTACTACAAGCCTGAGCAGAATAAAGGCAGTGATCAAGAGAAGGTTATTTAGCATCAGCCTAAAATGTCAAGGCGAAGGCTTGTCCCCTTTAACTTGCATAAAGCTCAAAGGGGACAGTTTGGCCGCAATGCAAATAAACTAAGAGTCCTGGAGGTTCCGATTTTGGTTACTACAAAAGAACAAGTAAAGAAAATGATCGAAAAGAATCATATTGAGTTTCTTGATATCGGCTACATGGACTATGCAGCTCTTTCAAGAATACGGACCGTCCGTGTCGAGGAGTTGGACAGCTTGTTTGACCAGGGGTTGAACTTCTTTGCGGGAATGATGAGTTTCAATGCTTTTGATGAGTACATTCCAAATCCGATGTATGGAATAGGAGAGGGGGACTTCTTTGCCATACCTGACCCTTCCACGTTCGCCATTTTGCCGCATCGGCAAAATACCGCAAGAATGTTTTGCGATCTTGTTGATGAAAATGGTGAGCCGTGGAAAGGTTGTCCAAGACAAGCCCTTAAAAGGGTGCTGAAGGAAGCGGAAGCCGAACTTGGGGGAATTATTAACCTGGCATTTGAACAGGAGGCCTATTTGCTGAACGAGGTTGGCGGAACACTTGTTACGGCTGATACTACCCACTGTTTTTCAATAGAAGGCATTCAAATGCAGGAAAAGTTTTTACATGACTTTGTGAAAGCAATGGAGAAAGCAGGAGTAAAAGTAGAGAAAATATCGAGTGAGTATGGGCCGGGACAATTTGAAATCAACTTGAAACATGCATCCGCCGTCCGGGCTGCCGATGAGCAAGTTCTCTTCATGCAGCTTTTCAAACAGATTGCCCTTCAACACGGATTGGTTGGAACACTTATGCCGAAGCCCTTCCAGGATTTATCGGGGAGCGGTCTGCATGTCCATATCAGCATGTTCAACGGAAAAGGGAAAAATGTATTTGAGGATCATTCCGACCAGCTCGGGCTCACAGAGCAGGCCAGCCACTTTGTCGGCGGATTGCTCAAGCATGCCCGTTCATTGGTGGCAATCGGTGCGCCGAGCATTAATTCATATAAACGTATGTACCCAGGGTCATTTGCACCTGCCCAGGTGTGTTATGGAATTGGAAACCGCTCCACTTTAATCCGGATTACGGAAAAACGCCGGGGAAGCCGATTTGAGTTCCGCGGGGCTGACGGCACGTGCAATCCCTATTTGCTGGCTGCTGCTTTGGTTGCTGCAGGGCTGGATGGTGTAAGAGAGAAAATTGATCCCGGCGAACCTCTTAGCTCGGATGCAGGGGTATTGTCCGAAGTGGAAATGAAACGCCGGGGGATAGAATGGATTCCGGGCACTTTGGATGAAGCCATTACAGAGCTTGAAGGAAATGAAAAGCTTGGTGATCTCATAGGAAGGCAAATATGGGAAGAGTTCATTAAGGTAAAGAGGACCGAAGTGGAAAAGGCAGCACGCTATGTGACTGATTGGGAAAGGATGGAATTAAGCCGCCGGTTCTGATGAAAGATCACCACCTCAACGTTAATAAAGGAGGATCATGATGAGCCCTACAGAAATGTGGTTGAAAAGGGATCGACAATACGTTAGTGACGCATTGAAAATCCGTTTTTACCCTCTTGCGGTAAAAAGTGGGAAAGGCGTGATGCTGCGTGATTTCGAAGACAACGGATATATCGATATTTCTGCTGGCTGGGCTGTAGCAAACATTGGATATGGCAACGAGAAAATGGCTTTGGCGCTTAAAGAGCAATACGAAACACTCTCATTTTCTTCTAATATTACAATACCGGATCATCAAATGATTCAGCTGTCGGAAAAGCTGGCCAATTTGCTTCCGGGAGAATTCGAGAAGAAGGTATGGTACGGGCTGACCGGCTCCGATGCAAATGACTGCATAGCCAAACTGATTCCGATAAGTGCAGGACGCCCGCGGTTGATTTCGTTTATGGGATCGTATCACGGGCAGACGATGGGATCTTTGGCTTTGTCCGGGCACACAGCCCAGGCGCGCTTTATCAGTGGGGCAAACGTTGTCAAGGTCCCTTATCCGAATCCTTACCGGCCGCCTTTTGGAGAAACGGAAAATCTGACTCAGCAAGTCATTGATTATATTGAAAATGAAATGTTCACGACGATCTGCCCGCCGGACAGCACCGCCGGCCTCATTATTGAAGCCATCCAAAGTGACGGCGGCGTAATCGTTCCTCCGGATGATTTCCTTCCTGAACTTAGAAAGATGTGTGACCGTCACGGCATTTATTTGATTGTCGACGAAGTGAAGGTTGGAATGGGAAGGACCGGGAAGTGGTTTGCCTTTGAGCACAGCGGAATAGAGGTCGATGCCGTATCTTTGGGCAAACCGCTTGGAGGCGGAGTTCCGATCAGTGCCGTTATCGCCAGAAAGGAAATCTTGGACTGCGGAAATGCCCTTCATCTTTTCACGGCCAGCGGAAATCCGATAAGTACAAAAGCGGCCTTGACGAATCTGTCAATCATTGAGGAAGAGGGATTGATGGAGAATGCGAGCGAACAAGGGGAATATTTCAAGAGGCAGCTGCTGGACTTGCAAACCAAGCATGAGATCATTGGTGATGTACGCGGGAAAGGCCTTGCCCTGGGTATAGAGCTTGTGGAGGATAGGGTGACGAAACAGCCCGCGTCTGAAAAAACGGCCGCTGTCTGCTATCGTGCTTTTGAGCTTGGATTGCTTGTATTCTATGTAGGTGTACACAGCAATGTCATTGAAATTACACCTCCCCTGATTATTAATCGCCAAGAAGTCGACATGGCTGTTGCCATCCTTGACCAGGCGATCACCGATGTTGAACAGGGACGTGTGGATATGGACAAGGTCCGCCAATATGCCGGCTGGTAGCTGACCGGCAGGGGAGCACTGATATACAAGAAGGAGGAGGAACATCATGGGGAAAATTGATTTGGCTTCTATAAAAGCGGTTGACGTACACTGCCATCCATATGTGGCGAATGAGGAACCATACTCTCCGGAGGAGTATTTGCGCAAGCTTTCTCTGTCTGTAATGCCGAATATGTTCAAGAAATCCCGAGAAGGTTCAACCGAAAAAATTTTTCCAGGCATGAACATGTATATGCAAATCACCATACAAAGGCTCGCCAAGTATTTTGGGTGCAAACCCGACCTTCGGGACGTGGTTGCCAAAAGAAATGAAGAGGCAAAAGATTTTTCGGTCTTTACCCAAAAACTGTTCAAGGATGTAAAGCTGGAAGGCATGGTTGTTGACTTCGGGTATCCGACTCCACCGCTGTCAAAAGATGATTATCAAGAATTGACAGGCGTGCCTATTTGGGAGGTGTATCGAATCGAACCCGTCATGGTCAGGCTCCGGGAAAGCCATGAAACGTTCGGGGCCTTTGTCGAAGCCTATCGTGAAGATTTAAAAGAAGCTTTAAAACAAAGGCATATCGTAGGTTTAAAAACAATCATCGCCTACCGGAGCGGATTGGAAATCGGTGAGAAAAATGAGCAGCTGGCAAAAGACCAATATGAAGAATTTCGATTGAACGACCGTCCCAGAGTGAAAGAATTCAGAGATTATTGTTTTCATATAGCGATGGAGGAATGCACAAATTCCGATAAAGTTTTACATATTCATACAGGTTTTGGTGATGGGGAAGTCGTACTTCCAAAAGCAAGCCCGTCGTTTTTGATTGATTTGCTCCGTTCGGAAAAATATGCCGACACTAAAGTGCACCTAGTTCACGGGGGATACCCATGGATGGAGGAGGCTGCGTTTATCACGAGCATTTTACCAAATGTTTATCTCGATATCTCTTTGCAGAATCCGTTTGTCGGACATGGCGTGGAACGAATCATATCGCAGGTGTACGAGTTGGCTCCATTCGATAAGGTGATGTACGGCTCTGATGCTTTTACAGTGCCGGAAATGAACTGGCTTGGTGTCCTGTTGTTCAAGGAATGCTTTGAAAGAGTGCTTGCAGACTGGATCAATAAAGGATATATGGATAAGGATATGGCGGTCGAAATCGCTGAACACATGATGTATAAAAACTTTGAACGGGTATACAGTGACTATATTTAAATGTTAATGGATATAGGGAATTTGCAGGAAGGATGAAAAAAGTGAAAGAAATGACATCATGGGAATGGGATCATACATTTGACGAGGAACTATTTGAGATCCGAAAACATCTTCATCAGTATCCGGAATTATCGTTCCAAGAATATGAAACAAGCAAATATATCCAATCGCTCCTGGATAACTGGGGCATACCTTTTAAAGTGATGGCTGATACCGGCGTTGTTGTTGACATATTCGGGGAAGGCGGAGACGGTCCCAATATTGCACTGAGGGCGGATATTGATGCTTTGCCTATCCATGAGGAGAGCGGGCTTGCTTTTTCCTCAAAACGGGAAGGTGTCATGCATGCGTGCGGACACGATGGCCACACAACGATTTTATTGGGGGCAGTCTACCATATATGGAAATACAGGCACAGTTTAAAGGGGATGGTCAGATGTATTTTCCAGCCGGGAGAAGAGGCTGACGGTGCGGCAAAGCTCCTGATTGACCAAGGTGTGCTTCAGAATCCCGAAATTGAAGAGGTTGTGGCCCTGCATCTTTGGCCAAAGCTGCCCCTTGGATCAATCGGAATAAAAACAGGACCGGTTACAGCGGCATGCGACGATTTTGATATCACAATCAAAGGGAAGAGCGGCCATGCCGCCAGGCCGCATGAGGGAATTGATGCGATTTCAATCGGGGCTGAAATAATAAGCTCCCTTCAATATTTTACAGCAAAATGGAAGGATCCGGCAGACCCGCTTGTCATTCATGTAGGAAAAGTTGAAGGAGGAAATGCCAGGAATGTCATAGCGGACAAAGTCAGACTGGAAGGCACCATACGGTCTGTTTGGCCGGAAACAAGGCTGGGGATAAAAGAGAAATTCATCCCTTTTGTTTCTGAAGTCGCAAAACGGTATGGAGGAGAAGCTGATATCGATTATGATGACGGCATTCCGCCAATCCTGAATGATACCGTTGCAGTCGAAAGGGTAAGAGAGGCGGCCGGGACAATAATCGGAGCCGGAAATATCAATGAACTGAGCAGTGTTTCCATGGGCGCCGACGATTTCGGCTTTTTTGCAGAAAAAGTTTCCAGCTGTTATTTTCGTTTGGGTATTCGGGAGGAACACAAGGAAGCTTACGACTTGCATCATTCAAAGTTCCATTTTAACGAAAAGGTGATTCCAATAGGGGCGAAAATTTTGACCGAGTACGTTTTTATCAGATGAAAAGGAGACCGCAAATGAATATTACAGCAGATAAAAATCCCAAAGTGGAAGAAGTATTAAGACAAGTGGAAGAAAATAATATTGAGTTTATCAGAATTGAATTTTTGGATTATGCGGGTGTGACACGGGGAAGGACAATCCGGAAAAACAAGCTCAGGTCCGCAATGGAAAGAGGAGTAAATTTCAGTACAGCCATTATGAGCTTTGACGTATTCGATGAATATATTCCCAACCCGATGTATGGAGCGAATGACGGTGATTTTTTTGCAGTGCCGGACCCGGAAACGTTTGCAATTCTGCCTTACCGGAAAAATACAGCCAGAATGCTGTGTGACCTGGTTGATGTGGATGGTTCGCCGTGGCCTGGCTGCCCAAGGGGGGCTTTGAAAAGGCTGTTAAAAGAACTTGAAGCCGCCTTGGGCGGAAAGCTCTACATGGCTTATGAACAAGAAGCGTACTTGTTAAAAGAAGAGAACGGAAAAAGGGTGCCTGCCGACAACAGCCATTGCTTCTCTTCCGATGGAATTGACATTCAAGAGGAATTTATCCAGTCTTTTGTTTACTCCATGGAAGCAATGGGAGTGGAGACGGAGCAGATTTCAAGTGAGTATGGGCCCGGGCAAGTGGAGGTTAATCTGAAATATGCTCCGTCACTCAAGGCGACGGACGACCAGGTAACATTCATGCATGTTTTTAAACAGATTGCACGCAGCCAAAATTTAATAGGGACCTTAATGCCAAAACCAATTTCCAATCTTGCAGGAAGTGGGCTGCATGTTCATATCAGCCTTTACAATGAAGAAGGCGACAATTTGTTCAAGGATATCACGGATCAAAAAGGATTCGATCTTTCGGAAGAAGCATATTATTTCATTGGCGGATTATTAAAACACGCACGCTCACTGATCGCTGTCGGAGCTCCAAGCGCCAACTCCTATAAGCGCATGCAGCCCGGATCATGGGCGCCGGCCCATATTTGTTACGGATCGGCAAACCGCTCGGTTCTGGTGCGGATTCCAGAGAAACGAAGGGAAAGGCGATTTGAGTTCAGAGGTGCCGACGGAACCTGCAATCCATATTTGCTTACCACATGCTTATTGGCAGCTGGGCTGGACGGCATTAAAAACAAGATAAATCCTGGAGAGCCGATGGAACTGGATGTCAGCCTTCTAAATGAAATAGAACTGCAGGAGAAGGGAGTTGCCTGGATTCCCCGCTCACTGGACGAAGCCATGGATGCATTGGAGGAAGATACGATTCTGGCAGAATCGATCGGGAGAGAGATTTGGGAGGAGTTCATAAAAGTCAAAAGGACTGAATCCATGAAATTCTCGCAATATATCAGTGATTGGGAGCTGAATGTATTCTCGGATCGATTTTAGATGAAATTTCATATAATGATATAGATATATATAGTGAGCAGGGGGGAGTATAGTGAGTGTTATGATCGTTCAGCCGGTTAATCTCGCTCCGCCTGGGGAAATTGTTGCGGCACTGGAATCAGCCGGGGAGCCCTATGAGATTTATCGAATGGAGGAAAATGACCGGTTTCCAAATGACTTTGCTCATTTTAATGGGCTCATCATACTAGGAGGAACAATGGGAGCCAATGATGATGAGGATTTTCCATTTCTGACCGAGGTGAAAAAGGCTATCCAAATATTCCATAAGAGCAATAAACCGGTTTTAGGTGTCTGCCTTGGCGCACAGTTAATTGCAAATTCTTTCAATAAAAAGGTCGGAAAAATGGCCAAGTCGGAATTTGGAATGACGGAATTGGAAAAGACTGCTGAGGGAAAGGCTGATCCGCTGTTTAATAAATTGCCGGACACCTTTTCATTCATGGAATGGCATGAGGATTATTTTGAGCTGCCTGATGAAGCAACCCTCTTGGCATCGGGAAATCATTGTATTAATCAAGCTTTTCGCATTAAGGACAATATCTATGGCTTTCAGTTTCATCCGGAAGTCAACGAGACCATTTTGCAAAGCTGGGTGAAGGAAGAAAAGGACTGGATTTTAAGGGAAGACCCGGAATTTCTTGAGAAAGTCGAACCGATTGTAAAGCCCTCTTTATCACACGCCATGCGCCATTGCCGTGAAATGGTGAGTGAATGGGTGAAATTGTTACGGAAAAACCGGGCGGATGAAGAGGATAAATTCGAGTTTATAAAGTAAAAAAAGAGCGCATTTGGCTTGCGCTCTTTTTAAGATCCCTGTCTAGGGTTATTTCTTGGAAAGAGGTCAACGGTTCAGCGCGCCAGCCGTGGCATTTTACTTCCTGCCCCACATCTTCAATCAATCCTTATAAGGATCAAACTCATTCGCCCCTGCCATGCAGACGCCGATGGGTTTCAGGACATGCAATATATCGATTGTATCTTTATGGGCATCGAGCACGGTTTCAAGCTTCCGGTAAACAAATGGACTTTCGTCCGTTCCTGCACCGCATCAGAAGTTCCTCCAATTCTCCATTCAATCTCCAATATACTATTCCCGTAACATAACACAGCCGCGTCTTCTGTGATAATATATAATCAGGAGCAAATCATGAAAGGGGAAGAAAATGGCCTGGACATATGTGCTTTGTGCGGCAATCGTAGAAGTGTTCTGGGTAATCGGTTTGCGGTACTCCGAGACATTCTGGGAGTGGCTTGGAACTGTCGTTGCAATCATATTAAGTTTTTATTGTATTATCAAGGCGTGTGAAAAATTGCCTTCAGGCACAGTGTATGCCGTATTTACGGGCTCCGGTGCGGCCGTGATCGTCCTCATAGATTTTTTATTTTTCGGGGCTGATTTTTCTTTAACCAAAGTGTTTTTTATTGCGCTTATCATCGTGGGTGTAGTTGGAATCAAATTAACAACGGACAGTCAGGCTGAAAAGGCGGAGGGCGGATAAAATGGCTTGGTTATTCCTTGTGATTGCCAGTTTCGGAGAAATTTTTGGCGTTATGACAATTAATATCTACAATGAAAGAAAGTCGTTATTCTGGCTTCTTGCCATGATCATGACCTTCGGGCTGGGTTTTTATTTTTTATCATTGGCCATGAGAGAGATACAGCTTGGGACGGCATACGCCATTTGGACGGGGCTCGGGGCCGCGGGAGCTGTTTTGATGGGCATTTTGTTTTTTAAAGAATCAGCCGGTTGGAAGCGCATGCTCTTTCTGTCATTCATTATTGCAGGTGCCATTGGACTGAAAATTATGGATTAATGGGAGGTATTAGCTTTATGAAAAAAGCCTTGCTGAATGTCGATTATACATATGATTTTGTAGCGGAAGACGGAAAGCTCACCTGCGGGAAGCCTGGGCAGGATATTGAGCAGGCGATTGTCGGATTGACGAAACAATTTTTGGAAGATGGCGGCTTTGTTGTGTTTGCTGTAGACAAGCACATTGAGGGCGACAAGCTCCATCCGGAAACAAAGCTCTTTCCCCCGCATAACATAGAGGGGACATCGGGGCGCGATTTTTATGGGTCCCTGAAAGATTTATATGAGCGTCATAAAGATGATGCGAATGTACATTATATGGATAAAACGAGGTACAGCGCTTTTGCGGGGACGGATCTGGAAATCAAATTGCGTGAACGGGGAATAGAAGAGGTGCATATATGCGGCGTCTGCACAGATATCTGTGTGCTGCACACAGCGGTGGATGCCTATAATAAGGGCTTTAAAATCGTGATTCATAGAGATGCGGTGGCAAGCTTTAATGAAGCGGGCCATGAATGGGCATTGTCCCATTTTGCAGACACGCTTGGTGCAGAGGTCGTTTAGTGGAGGAGTGGACAACAAATGAAATATCATCATCCGGATGACAGCTTGATGCTTCATACCGATTTATATCAAATCAACATGGCCAAAACATATTGGCAGGACGGAATACATGACCGAAAAACGGTGTTCGACTTGTATTTCAGGAAGCTTCCGTTCAAAAACGGCTATGCTATATTTGC
Organism: Siminovitchia fortis; assembly: GCF_007681465.1. NCBI lineage: Bacteria > Bacillati > Bacillota > Bacilli > Caryophanales > Bacillaceae > Siminovitchia > Siminovitchia fortis. The sequence continues at coordinate 13,091 of NZ_VEKZ01000016.1, read as the reverse complement.
AGGGCTTGAAAAGGCCATCCATTATTTAAGCGGCTTCCGGTTCACGGACAGTGACCTTACATATTTGCGTGAGGAACTGGAATATGACAACGGATTTATAGACTACTTGGCAAATATGCGATTTACCGGAACGGTCCGTTCGATGCGTGAAGGCGAAATTGTTTTCGGCAATGAACCGATTATGCAGATAGAAGCCCCGCTTGCCGAAGCCCAGCTTATAGAAACAGCGCTATTGAACATAGTCAATTACCAGACTTTGATAGCGACGAAAGCATCCCGCATCAGGGAGGTTGTCGGAGACGGGGCCGCACTTGAATTCGGTACAAGGCGGGCGCAGGAAATGGACGCTGCTTTATGGGGAACGCGCGCTGCCTATATCGGGGGCTTTGATGCAACGAGCAATGTCAGGGCGGGAAAACTGTTCGGAATGCCGGTTGCCGGGACACATGCCCATTCACTTGTGCAGGCTTATAAAGATGATTACACGGCATTCAAGAAATATGCGGAAAGCCATTATAATTGCGTTTTTCTTGTCGATACATACGACACGCTCAGGTCCGGCGTGCCGGCTGCCATTAAGGTGGCGAAAGAAATGGGTGACCGGATCAATTTTGCAGGCATCAGGCTTGACAGCGGGGATATGGCATTTTTATCCAAAGAGGCAAGAAAGATGCTGGATGAAGCAGGTTTCCATGACACGAAAATCGTGGCATCAAGCGATCTGGACGAGTACACCATTTTTCACCTGAAGGCACAGGGGGCAAAGATTGACTCCTGGGGTGTCGGAACAAAGCTGATTACTGCCTATGACCAGCCGGCCCTTGGAGCTGTATATAAAATTGTTGCCATTCAGGACGAACACGGCGAATGGCAGGATACGATCAAGATTTCCGGAAATGCAGAAAAAGTTACAACACCGGGCCGTAAAAAGGTTTACAGGATCATTAATAGGTTAAATCATAAATCAGAGGGTGACTATATAACACTATGGGATGAAAATCCGGAGGAAGAAAAAAGACTGAAAATGTTTCACCCTGTCCATACATTCATCAGCAAGTTCGTTACGAATTTCGAAGCGAAAAATCTTCTTCATGACATATTTGTGGACGGCGAATTGGTTTATAAGCTTCCCGAGCTCGAACAAATAAAAGCTTATACGTCTGAAAGCCTCAATGTTTTATGGGACGAATACCGACGTATGCTTAATCCGGAAGAATATCCGGTCGACCTCAGCCAGAAGTGCTGGGATAATAAAATGAAAAATATAGAGGCGGTCAAAGAAAAGACCGATCAGTTGAAAAAGTAGATATAGGCTCATGAAGGAGGAAATCCCATCATGGATATGCAGCAGAAAATCATTGGCGCACTGAAAGTGAAGCCGGTGATCGATCCGAAGGAGGAAATCCGCATAAGTGTGGACTTTCTCAAGGAATATATGGAAGCGCACGATTTTTTTAACGGTTATGTGCTCGGCATCTCGGGCGGGCAGGACTCCACGCTTGTAGGCAGGCTTGCTCAAATGGCCGTCGATGAATTGAACGAGACACACGGTACGAACAAATATAAGTTCATCGCAGTCAGGCTTCCGTACGGGATGCAAAGCGATGCGAAAGATGTGGATGATGCACTGGAATTCATCAAGCCTTCCGTCACTTATGAAGTGAATATCAAGCCGGCTGTTGATGCCAGTGTGGCTTCCCTTGAAAAAGCGGGAGTCAAAATCTCTGATTTTACAAAAGGAAACGAAAAAGCCCGCGAACGGATGAAAGCACAGTACAGCATTGCCGCCACGAACGGGTGCGTTGTATTGGGGACGGACCAGGCTGCTGAAGCCCTGACCGGTTTTTTCACCAAATACGGTGACGGTGCTTCCGATGCAGTGCCGATTTTCAGGCTAAACAAGAGACAGGGAAGAATGCTGCTTCAAGAACTTGGATGTCCGGAACATTTATATACAAAAGTTCCGACGGCAGACCTGGAGGAAGACCGCCCGATGCTCCCGGACGAAGTGGCTCTGGGTGTCACTTATGACGATATAGACGACTATCTGGAAGGAAAGCAGGTTTCGGAAACAGCAAAGAATACAATCGAAGCTTTATACCGGAAATCGGAGCACAAGCGGCACTTGCCGGTAAACGTGTTCGACGATTTTTGGAAATGAAATTGAAAGTGAACAGGGATGGATGATTCTTGTTCACTTTCTCTTGGCTATCTTGAATTGAAAAATAATTTCGATAGTTTCAGAGATTGAATGAGAAAATATGAGCGGCAGGTGAACAATGTGACGGTCGAAATCACTCAGCAGCAGATCAAAAAAATTATCCAAAATATCGAAAAGGTCATGGTCGGAAAGAACGAAGTGTCCAGGCTTTGCCTAGTCGCCTTTTTGGCGGAAGGGCATGTGCTTCTTGAAGATGTCCCGGGCGTGGGGAAGACGATGATGGTCAAAGCCTTGTCCAGGTCTGTAAATGCCGAATTCAAGCGGATTCAATTCACTCCGGATCTTTTGCCATCGGATGTTGTCGGCGTCTCCATCTATAACCCTAAAGAAATGGAATTCACTTTCCGTCCCGGCCCTATTATGGGAAATATCATATTAGCCGATGAAATTAACAGGACTTCTCCAAAGACCCAGTCTGCCCTGTTGGAGGCGATGGAAGAGCACAGCGTAACGATAGACGGAGTCACTTTGGACATGGAGAAGCCTTTTTTTGTAATGGCCACCCAAAACCCGATTGAGTACGAAGGGACGTATCCGCTTCCTGAAGCCCAACTGGACCGTTTTTTGTTAAAGCTTGAAATGGGTTATCCAAGTGAGAATGAAGAGGTCGAAATGTTGACGCGGAGCCAAAAGACATCTCCGATTGATGAACTGCAGCCGGTTATTTCCCTGGATGATTTAAGGAGCCTTCAGGACCACGTGAAAGATGTTTTCGTCGAAGAGGCAATAAAGCAGTACATTGTCGAGCTGGCGAATAAAACACGGTTGCATCCGCATGTGCAGCTTGGCGTAAGTCCGCGGGCATCCATCGCCTTGCTGAAAGCATCCCAGGCATTGGCGTTCATATCAGGCCGCGACTTCGTTCTTCCGGACGACGTACAATACTTGGCTCCTTTTGTTTTTTGCCACCGGCTTATTTTAAAGTCGGAAGCGAAATATAACGGAATCACAGCAGGTGAAATAATGGAGAATTTGCTTTCAAGTGTACATGTACCAGTGAAAAGGGCAGTGAAATAAAATGCCGGCGGCAATGTCCAAGCTGATGAAAGTATCCGCTGTTTTCATTTTGCCTGCCTTTGCTTTCTCCTACGCGATGTTTCAAGGCGGGTTCGTCAGCTGGTTTTTATTTTACAGTTTTTTGCCTTTTGCATTGTATTCCATTCTCCTCTTCTTTTATCCGGTAAACTTCCAGGCGGAACGAACCGTTTTCCCGCAAACGTATAATGCCGGCGATGATATTGAAGTGAATTTGACTTTGAAAAGAAAGCTTCCGTTTCCGCTTCTATTTCTTTTGATAGAAGATGTCATGCCGGACTCGCTGAATCATGAAAAAATGAAGCGGGTGTTTTTCCCGGGATTTAAAAGGAATTTGAAAATGGCCTATACAATCAGGAATGCTTCCCGCGGCGAGCATCACCTTCATTGCATCAGGCTTAAAACGGGTGATGCACTCGGACTTCTCGAAAAAGAAAAGCGGATACTTTGCAAACAAGCCATCCTTGTCTACCCTCCATATGAAGATATTTTCTACAAATCATTTCGCAGTATGCTTGATCAGGGAGGAGTCTTATCACTTTCCTCATCGCGCCATGATACTTCCCTGGTCGCAGGGATTCGGGAATATGAACCGGGAGACCGCTTTTCTTGGATAGACTGGAAAGCTTCCGCAAAATCGAATCAAATGATGACAAAGGAATTTGAAACGAGGGAGTCCAATGATTTTTTGATCATACTGGATACGGCGCCAGCAAATAACTTCGAGACACTGGTGAAGTTTGCTGCATCGGCTTCAAGGACTGTCATCAGGAACGGCGGGAAAGCCGGAATGTTGATAGGTGGTAAAGAGAAGGTGCTGCTTCCGCCCCGGAGCGATGCAGGCCAGGAGGCAGCGATATTTTACCAGCTGGCAAAAGTGTCCGAAGATGGCTCGCATGAACTGGAACATGACCTTGGAGATCAGGCATTGGCCGGACAATCTGCTGTTTTCGTTATTATTACATCCAGGCTCTCGAAACAGATGGTTGACGGAGCAGGGAAACTGCCCGGTAAGAATAGAAGAGTATTCATTTTCCTTATGAAGGGCAATGAAGAGATATCGACTGCGGAGGAGACGGTATTGAAAGCCATGGCGGCCGGAAAAGGAATGTATGTCCATACGGTTGCCGGCCATAATTTCCGAATGGCTTTTGCGGGGGTGGAACAAACACGGTGAACAGTGGCAAATTATTCTCATTCGTCCTTTATGCTCTCGGTTTCATGCTGCTCTGGGAATGGCTTTTGCCGCTTGAGCAAATTACAAAGACGAGTGAAGTCCATTATTTTATCATCTTTGTTATCTTTTCTTTGCTCCTTAATTTCTTTCATTTCCCTTGGTATATTACATGGCCTGTAAAGGGAGCTTTTATCCTTTATTCCCTTTATGCTATATTTTCCAACGACCTTGGATTTCTTCCGTGGATTTTCGAAATGCTTGCGGCAATCAAGGCCGATACTGCCCTTGTTCTTTCAAGGGACTGGCTCAATCTCTCTTCATCCTTTAGAAGCCTGCTCTTTTTTTTCCTTCTTTGGCAAATCACCTATTTGCTCAGGTATTGGCTGACGGTAAAAAGGAAAATATTTGCGTTTTACTTCATGACCGTATTTTATATTGCATCGCTGGATACTTTTACGGAATATCATGGGGACCGGGCCATTGTCCGCATTGTCATTATCGGCTTCATCCTTTTGAGCTTGCTGTTTTTCAAAAGAATGCTAGAAAAAGAGAAAATGGAAGGACAGCAATTGCTGCTGGGACGTTGGATGATCCCGCTGATTTTCATGATTTGCTTTGGAGTGGCGATCGGCTATCTGTCGCCTAAAGCCGCACCGGTTTGGCCCGATCCCGTCCCTTTCATTGAGTCGAAGGCTGAAAATATGAGGGGAGCCGGGGTTTCAAAAATCGGATACGGAATGGACGATACCCAATTGGGCGGGCCTTTCATCAATGATGACCGGGTTGTTTTTACCGTGGCGACTCCGACAAGGCAATATTGGAAGATTGAGACGAAAGATGTATATACAGGAAAAGGATGGATTGCTTCGGATCAGGCAAGCGAAGGGATGATGGAAATTCAATATGGCGAGGAACATCGGATCGATGCCATTTCATTAAGCGACACCCCGGTGCGGGAAGCAACATTCGATTTTGATATCGTTTATCCGCATGTAGTCAGGCCTTATGGATTTTTATCCATGGAAGGCGAAGGCACAGGCTTCCTTCGTTATGATCCGCGTTTGGATAAGCTCATCCCTTACTCCGAAGGTTTGAAAGAAGTGCGTTTACCTAAGTATACAATCAAATACACGCCTGCATCTTATAGTTTGTTGGAATTGCGGGGAACAAAAGGCATCCAGGGAGGAGCCGGCCTTTCCGCATTGCGAAAACAGTATACCCAATTGCCGGAGACTCTTCCGGAGCGTGTCCGCAATTTGGCTGTTGAGCTGACTGCCGAGCATGATAACTGGTATGATAAGGCTTTGGCAATTGAAAAGCATTTTCGGACAGGAGAATTTTCGTACGATCAAACCCGGGTGGCGGTTCCGGCAGAAGATGAGGATTATGTTGATCAATTCCTTTTTGATACAAAAAGAGGGTACTGTGATAATTTTTCCACATCAATGGTTGTCATGCTGCGGTCATTGGATATCCCGGCAAGATGGGCGAAAGGGTATGCTCCCGGCCAGTACAAAGGGACCGCTGACGATGATAATCGAATTTATGAAATAACAAACAACGAGGCGCACTCATGGGTCGAAGTATTTTTTCCCTCATTGGGATGGGTTCCATTTGAACCGACAAAAGGGTTTAACAACCCCGTCAACATCATGAATGATGAAAAAAATGATTCATCCGCAACACCAGTTGCCAATCAGGATTCCGGGGACCCTTCCGAAAGTCAGCCTCAAAAGAAGGAAAAGAAAAAAGAATCTTCCGCCAACACGAGGGATAAAGAAACAAAGTCGGGCAAACTTTTCAACAAATATTGGGTCACAATTGGTCTTGGGGCAATTGTTATCGGTATTGCCGCTGCTGGATTGCTGCTAAGCAGAAACCGCTGGATCCCACGCCTTCTAATATGGAAATACAAAAACAAACAAGAAGATGAGATATTTGCCTCGGCATACGCAGCATTACTTAAACGGCTTGAAAGGGCAGGGTTAAGAAGAGAACCCGGACAGACGCTTCGCAGTTATGCGGCTTATGTTGACAGTCATTTTGACACAGCAGACATGAGCCATTTGACGGAGCGGTATGAGAAGCTTGTCTATGGCGGAGATGGGGATGCCGCAAATTGGGAATATACCAAAGAGGTATGGGAAAGTTTAATGAAGAGGACAATGGATTGACTGTAAAAGTAGATTAGAGGCTTTGTAAAATTTTTGACGGAGGTTCCGGAATGCTGGAAAATTCTGAATTGGACAATAAAGAAATGATTGCTGTTCTCGGTTTCGGCGATCGATCCAACCCGCTCATCAAGCAAAGAATACAGGAATTGGGGGTCTCCAGTAAGCTGTATCCGCACACGGTGACCGCAGAAGAGATCAGGAAATTAAATCCGAAAGGGATTATTTTATCAGGCGGCCCCAATCATGTCGATTCGGATAATGCCCTAATGGTTGATAAAGAAATATTCAACCTTGGAATCCCGGTTCTGGGAATTTGCTATGGCATGCAGTTGATGGCGATTAGATTCGGCGGACGAGTCCAAAGAAAAGAAGAACGGACATATGAACAAGCTGCCATTCAAATTAAGGGCGGCGGCCCTGAACTATTCAAAGGGATTCCTGAAAAGCTGAACGTTTGGATGAGCTTAGGCGATACAATTGAGGAAATGCCTGCAGGGTTTGTCGTTGATGCGGAAAGCGAAAAGGCACCGGTTGCTGCGATCAGCAATACGGATAGTAAATTTTATGGCATCCAGTTCCATCCGGAAGCGGAACAAACGGAGTACGGTACCCAATTGCTCAAAAACTTTGTCTTTGGTTTGTGCCATTGTACGGAAGACTTGGACTGAAGACATAAATGCTGCAAAATAAAATATTGACGGGCAGTAACAATATTGATAAAGTAGAAATAAACAGAAATATGTCGTTTTATATCGTATAATCGCGGGGATATGGCCCGCAAGTTTCTACCAGGCTGCCGTAAATAGCTTGACTACGAGATGAAAACGGGGATTACTTTATTGTGATGTAATCCTCTATTATTGTTTAAATCGCAGTCAGCGCCTTAAGCCTTAGTTGCTTAAGGCGTTTTTCTGTTTTCTTGAGGAGGAGGTGCGCGTATTTGAAAAAATTTTTCGAGCCTGCTTGAGCTCTCGAGGGATTGTAATAAAAATCTAAGGTAAAGAGAAAGATGATATCATGCAGGTTTGGCATCCAGACCTCATTTTGGAGGAAAGACAATTGAGGAATTACTTTAAGTTTGATGAATTAGGCACCAACTACCGCAGGGAGATTATCGGCGGATTAACGACGTTTTTATCCATGGCTTATATTCTTATTTTAAATCCGATCACACTTTCCCTTGAAACTGTAAAAGACCTTCCTGATGCCTTAAGAATGGACCATGGGGCTGTGTTTGTCGCAACTGCTTTGGCTGCCGCTCTTGGTACGCTGCTGATGGGTCTTATTGCAAGGTATCCGATTGCGCTGGCTCCGGGAATGGGACTAAATGCGTTCTTTGCCTATACGGTTATTTTAACAATGGGAATTCCATGGCAAACGGCTTTAACCGGGGTGCTTTTTTCAGGAATTATTTTTATATGCCTAACGCTTACAGGTATTCGGGAAATGCTGATCAATTCGATCCCTCCTGAACTAAAGATTGCAGTCGGGTCGGGGATTGGACTTTTCATCACATTTGTCGGATTTCAAAATGCAGGCATTATTGTGAATGACGACGCCGTTCTTGTCGGCCTTGGCAATTTAAGAGATGGAAATGTCATCTTGGCTGTTGTTGGAATTGTCATTACAGTAATTTTAATGACGCGTGGTGTCAGAGGCGGTATTTTCTTCGGAATACTAATAACCGGCATCATCGGGATGATTGCAGGGGTTGTTCCTAAACCAGATGGGATCGTTGGTTCCGTACCAAGCATTGCCCCTACTTTCGGGGTAGCGATTGAGCCGATTTTCAATTCGCCGGCTGAAGTATTTACCCTTCAGATGCTTGTTGTTGTATTGACATTCCTATTTGTTGATTTTTTTGATACAGCAGGGACATTGGTAGCCGTTGCCCAGCAGGCCGGGCTAATGAAAGGCGACACGCTGCCGCGTGCCGGCAAAGCTTTATTTGCTGACTCTGCAGCAACCGTGGTAGGCGCCATTTTAGGAACTTCAACGACAACCTCTTATGTCGAATCAACTGCCGGAGTGGCGGCAGGTGCAAGAACCGGGTTTGCCAACATCGTTACAGCAGTTTTATTCTTATTATCCCTGTTTTTCTATCCATTGCTCGGTGTCATCACCTCCTCTGTCACTGCACCGGCACTGATCATCGTCGGGGTACTGATGGTGTCCGGAATTGGAGGAATTGACTGGAAGAGATTTGAAATTGCTGTTCCGGCATTTTTTACTATTGTCGCCATGCCGTTGACGTACTCAATCGCTACCGGTATCGGAATAGGCTTTATCTTTTATCCGATTACAATGATTGTTAAAGGAAAAGCGAAAGAAATTCATCCGATTATGTATTTCTTCTTCGTGATCTTCGTGCTTTACTTCATATTTATAAAGTGAACTTCAATCAGTGGGGGTTTTCTTCATCTCCCACTGATTGTTAGTTGAACGAATCGGGCTTTTACGGGCAGTTGACCTCCCACCTAAACTACCCGATTCATCTAAAGTTTTGTGGTGGGAGTCTTACTGCCCGTTAATGCGGGATAAAATAATATCGATGCGGCTTGCAGAGCAGACTCCTCTTCTCTGCAGGCTTTTTTGAATGAACTCCAAGTGATTTAATGGAAAATTTAATCATAAAGGCAACATATTGACCATGGGTGAAAACGAGTATAAAATGAAAAAAATTGACAAACATATGAACCAGTCTTGGTGGGAACACTGCGATAAGAAATCATGATATGATATGTGTACAAGTACCTCCGCTGAACGTTTACACGGTGGAGTTTTGAGATATGGAGGGTGCCTAGATGCCAGGAAAAACAGAACTGCAAGATCAGGAAATGATTATGGTATTGGACTTCGGAAGTCAATATAACCAATTGATTACCCGAAGAATACGCGAATTCGGCGTTTACAGTGAGCTTCATCCGCATACGATCACAATTGAAGAGATTGAAGCCATTAACCCGGCGGGGATTATTTTATCCGGTGGACCGAACAGTGTATATGGAGAAAATGCTTTTCGATGCGATGAAAAAATTTTTGAATTGGGGATTCCTGTTCTCGGAATCTGCTATGGGATGCAATTAATGACGATGCATTTTGGAGGCATTGTCGAAAGAGCGAAAGGAAGGGAATACGGAAAAGCTTCTATTGAAGTAAGAGAAGGGGCTGCCCTTTTTAAAGGCCTTCCTGTGGAGCAAAAAGTGTGGATGAGCCATGGCGATTTAGTAAAAAAAGCACCTGAAGGTTTTGTCGTGGACGGTGTTAATCCTTCCTGCCCGATCGCAGCGATCAGCAATGAAGAGAAAAAGTTTTACGGTGTTCAATTCCATCCGGAAGTCCGTCACTCTGAGTACGGCAATGAACTGTTGAAAAACTTCGTTTTTTACGTATGCGGCTGCAAAGGCGAGTGGACAATGGAAAGCTTCATTGATGTTGAAATGGAAAAAATCCGTCAGGAAGTCGGAGATAAGAAAGTTTTATGTGCACTCAGCGGCGGTGTGGACTCCTCCGTTGTAGCGGTCCTTATTCACAAAGCGATCGGTGACCAGTTGACCTGTATTTTTGTCGATCATGGCTTGCTCAGAAAAGGTGAAGCCGAAAGTGTCATGAAAACTTTCCGTGAAGGCTTCCACATGAATGTAATCAAAGTGGATGCGAAAGACCGCTTTTTATCTAAATTAAAAGGTGTGGCTGATCCGGAGAAAAAACGAAAAATCATCGGAAACGAATTTATTTATGTGTTTGACGATGAAGCGGCAAAACTGGAAGGCATTGAATTCCTTGCTCAAGGAACGCTTTATACGGATATTATTGAAAGTGGGACAGCGACGGCACAAACAATTAAATCTCACCATAATGTCGGCGGATTGCCGGAAGATATGGAATTCAAATTAATTGAACCATTAAATACATTATTTAAAGATGAAGTAAGAGCGCTTGGTACTGAGCTGGGAATCCCTGATGAAATTGTTTGGCGCCAGCCATTTCCGGGACCGGGTCTTGGAATCAGGGTTCTCGGAGAAATTACGGAAGAGAAGCTCGAAATCGTTCGTGAATCCGATTATATTTTGCGTGAAGAGATTAAAAAGGCCGGTCTTGATAAAGAAATCTGGCAATACTTCACAGTGTTGCCGGATATTCGAAGCGTCGGTGTCATGGGTGACGCCCGCACATATGATCATACTGTTGGAATCAGGGCTGTCACTTCCATTGACGGAATGACTTCCGATTGGGCCCGTATCCCTTGGGAAGTACTTGAGGTCATTTCCAGCAGGATCGTTAATGAGGTGGAGCACGTCAACAGAGTGGTCTACGATATCACAAGTAAACCGCCTGCTACGATTGAGTGGGAGTAGTAGAAGGAGAGCTGAAACCCCTTTGTTTACAAGGGTTTCGGCTCTTTACTCTATTTTCATTGCATTGTTATTGCATTATTTGTTTCTAAGTCCTTACGCAAATATTGAACTGTGAATTGATTTTTGGGAGAAGTATCTTTATTTTCAGTTGCAGTTTGATAAGACAATATACCTTTTAGTTTATGAGCGACCTCAAAATTACTGTTTGGATACAAATGTCCATAGGTGCCGAGTGTCGTTTCAATATCTTCATGTCCTAGGCGATCTTTAATAATTAATGGGTTTTCTCCCATACTAATAAGCAGAGAAGCGTGAGAATGTCTTAAAGCATGTAATCTAATTCGATGAACCCCAGCTTTTTTTGAATAACGTGTAATGGCATTTGCTAACGTATGCTTTTGTGTAGGGATACCATTATAGCTCATCACAAAATTGGTTTGGACGATAGATTGCTGCTTTTCCTTCCATTCGTGGAGTAACATTAATGTATCCTCATCTAATGCAATATGACGAACACTAGCTTTTGTTTTTGGTTCTAGAAAAGAATAGTTATCTAAATTCTTATAGTAAAGTGTTTTATCGATTGATAACAAACCTTTGTCAAAGTCAATATCTTCCCATTGAATCGCAGTGGCTTCTCCAATTCGCATGCCTGTCATAAACAAAAACCACAATGAAATAAATAAAAAATGTTGATAGTAGTCTTCCTTATAAAAAAGGGAGATGACTTTTTCAAATTCTTCTTTTGTCCAAAAATCTATTTTTGTCTTTGTCTTTTTTACATTTCCAACAATTTTCGATGGATTACTTTCGGTTAAACCTAAAACAACCGCTCGATCCATTGCCATGGAAAACAACCCTTGAACATTTCTAATATAAGAAGAACGATACTTCTTTTTAGATAATGCTAATTGCCATTTTTGAACATGAATTGGGGTAATTTCTGATGTGATTAAGTTATCAAAAAAAGTGAAATGTTTTCTTACAGTCGGTAATCGATTATCGTACGTTCTTCCTTTTACTTGTGTTTTATACCAAGGTAAGAAAATATCTTCAATAAACTGTCGAAATAGAATGTCCTCTTGTTTTTCTTCTAAGGAGTCTGACTTTGTTAGTAGTAACTTAGAATATTCTTCCCTTGCTTCTTTTTTAGTCTTAAAACCACTGCGGTACTTCTGGATTTGCTTACCAGTGATGGGATGATAGCCTAAATTTGCCCTAAAATAATAAGTTCCGTTCTTTGCCTTTTTGATGATATCTTTAGTCATGATTTCACTCCTTACGCAATTAGTACAAGAAGTACAAATCACACGTCTAAAGTTATCCCTAATACTTCCTCTACAGCTTCTTTAGGAACACGATCTAACTTTTTAGATTGATAATACGTGTGGCCCTTTGAAATCATTAGTTTTTTGCATTCTCTAATGATATCAGCTGAATAAGAAGGACCATAACCTAGTGCTATCAAGTCTTTTTTAGTGACTGTGACCATATAAACTCCTTTCCATAGACTAGGATATGCTATTTGATATCTGTCTATTATTATATCGCGTCTATAAAACTAATTCTAATACGTTGCGTGAATTTGGCTCTTGCACTAAAATAAAAAGGATTTAATGTCATAACTTGATAGTGATGGTTACTTTAACCTATCTTGCTAAATTGAATATCAAAAATCAGACGGCTGCTGGTGCAGCTCCACGGGAATTTCACCCCTGCAAGTATTTCTTCCAGCCCTACTCATAGCTTGCGACGGTTCAAACGCTCGAACCATGACGATAGGGGAGTATCATTATCCTAACTGATGGGTTATCGCCAGCAATCCACCACGATTACATTAGATTCATAGATTATCGCTCGTTTCTAACGAAAGTCATGGCGTATGAATCAAGTGGCTCATCATCAGTAGAACGTATCTGATTTTTTGCTTATACTGCACGGCGTAATCTTCCGTGCTTTCTTTGTCAAAGAACAAATATATGATTAATGAAAGGGAAAACCTAACCATTCTGTATTCAAATTTTGAAAGCTAAAACAGATTGCATAAGCTTCGTTCGTAAGCGTTGTAACTGCTAAGCTAAATTGAACAGTTTTTGCTCGATAGAAATGAACACTTTCCGCCCATA